>DATHIE010000194.1:0-4745 GCA_035316905.1 Chryseolinea sp.
ACAGCACGCTCATAATCCCGTGGACTGGTTTGAGTGGGGCGCTGAAGCCTTAGACAAGGCAGTGAAGGAAGATAAACCAATCCTGGTGAGCATAGGTTATTCTTCTTGTCATTGGTGCCATGTAATGGAGCGAGAATCATTCGAAGTTGAAGCGATCGCGGAGCTTATGAATGAAACATGTGTTTGTATCAAGGTGGACCGCGAGGAACGCCCCGATATTGATCAGATCTACATGGATGCAGTGCAGGCGTTCGGAGTGAATGGTGGATGGCCTCTTAATGTTTTTCTCACCCCACAGCAAAAACCATTTTTTGGAGGAACATACTTTACACCTCAGGCATGGATCCAAATCTTACAAAACATTGGTAAGGCATTTTTGATGAACCGGAAACACCTGGAAGAAACTGCGGAGGAATTACAATTGCATTTATCAAGATCAGATGTAGAGCGCTTCGTGCAAAAGAGCAGTGCACCATGGGAAAAGGATCTTGAGGCAATGTTCACTAAGCTGGCCTCGCAGTTCGATAAAACCTGGGGTGGAATGGACAAAGCACCCAAATTTGTGATGCCTTCCGTCTGGCATTTTCTTTTGCAGTATCATTATATTACAAAGAGTTCAGAGTCGATGGATCAGGTTCGGCTTACACTTGACAAGGTAGCGGCGGGTGGAATCTATGACCAGATCGGCGGAGGATTTGCCAGATATTCAGTAGATGCCCATTGGTTCGCCCCTCACTTTGAAAAAATGCTATATGATAATGCGCAGCTTCTTAGTTTATATTCAGATGCGTATGCATTGACGAAGGATGATGCTTATAAGACGGTAGTATATGAGACTTTCGGCTGGCTCATGAGAGAAATGAGCCATACAGACGGAGGATTCTATTCCGCTTTAGATGCCGACAGCGAAGGGGTTGAAGGACAGTATTACGTTTGGCAGCAATCTGAAATAGAAGAAGTTCTTGGACCAAATGCTGGAGCTGTCGCTGACTACTACAGTGTCACTGCCAACGGGAACTGGGAACACGGGAACAACATTCTGATAAGGAATACGTCAAAGGAAATTTCGAAACCACCCTTTAGCGAGATTCTTGCAGATGCAAAACAAAGAATGCTGGCTGTCAGAGAAAAAAGAGTAAAGCCAGGGCTAGACGACAAGATCATCACGTCGTGGAATGCAATGATGATCTGCGGACTTGTTGATGCATACAGCGCTTTCGGGGACGAACGTTTTCTCGCCGCAGCGTTGAAGAACATGACGTTTATTGAAAGTCATTTGTCGTATGATGGCAAGCTATACCGTTCGTACAAAAGTAAACGGTCATCTACACCAGGATTCCTTGACGACTATGCCTACGTAATCCAGGCACAACTCAATTTGTACCATGTCACATTTGACGAATCCTGGATTCACAAGGCCGCAAAACTTATTCCCCATGTTCTCGAAAATTTCTACGATCCAAACGACGGATTCTTCTTTTATACGTCTGCACAGTCTGAAAAGCTGATCACCCGAAAGAAGGAAATATTTGATAATGTGATCCCATCGTCAAATGCAATCATGGCTCATAACCTCTTCGTCGCCGGCAGCTTGCTTGACAACGAGGATTGGAAGCAGAAAGCGTTCACGATGACGGAGGTCCTTGGACAAATCATAACGTCGGAGCCAAACTATATGTCACAATGGGCGATCGTCTATATCCAAATTCGTCACGGTGTGAACGAGGTCTTATTAACCGGTAAAGGAATCCAGACGTTGAGGGCCGCGATTCAGAAAGAGTATCGTCCCTTCATTTTATTGCAGGGATCGTCGGGACCTAGCTCCCTTCCGCTGTTTGAAGGAAAGACAACCGTCGGGGACAGGGATACCATTTACGTCTGTTATCAAAAAACCTGCGGCCTTCCTGTACACACGTTGGAAGACGCCAGGAAACAAATACGGTGATCAAAAAGATGTCAGGGAAATAAATCTAAATCTGATCGGTGCAAGAAATCGGAGGAATCAATTTTGTGTATATTCACAAAAGGTTTTTTATGCCGTCTCGGTTCTTATATATTTTTCTACTACTAATGATTTCTTTCTCCTGCATAAACCGGCAGGAGGTACGAGCTCCTTCCGCTTTGGGTCCTACTCCGAATGAAGCCCAGCTTGCGTGGCACGAGATGGAGACAAATGCGTTCATCCACTTCACGACGAATACCTTTACTGACAAGGAATGGGGCTATGGTGATGAAAGCCCTGAAATTTTTAACCCTACGGCGTTCGATGCAACGCAATGGGTGACGGCTCTGAAAGAGGCAGGTTTCAAAGGCGTTATCCTAACCTGCAAGCATCACGATGGCTTTTGCCTTTGGCCGAGCAAGTACACTGAACATTCGGTGAAGAACAGTCCGTTCAAGGACGGTAAGGGCGACATCGTAAAAGAACTATCAGATGCGTGTAAGAGTGAAGGATTAAAGTTCGGAATATACTTGTCGCCGTGGGACCGGAACCGGGCCGACTATGGTACTCCATCCTACGTTGAGTATTACAGGAATCAACTTAAAGAACTCTTTACAACGTATGGACCGGTCTTTGAAATGTGGTTTGACGGCGCAAATGGCGGGGACGGATATTATGGAGGGGCGCGTGAAACCCGCAAGATCAATGGAGCGACCTACTACGACTGGCCGGGGACCCTGGACACCGTGCGTAAAATGGAACCGCAGATCTTATTTTTCAGCGACGCAGGTCCCGGTGTTCGTTGGGTGGGAAATGAGCGGGGTGTTGCGGGCGAGACAAACTGGAATACTATAACACCTGATACTCTTTTCGCGGGTAAGCCAGGTATCGAAAAGTTGCTTAACGAAGGCGACGAAAATGGAACAGCGTGGATTCCCGCCGAAGTTGACGTGTCGATAAGACCTGGATGGTTTTATCACGCAAAGGAAGATACTCTCGTAAAAAGTGGAGAACGGCTCTTTGAGATTTATCTCACCTCGGTCGGACGCGGATCTACACTCTTATTAAATGTTCCACCAGACCGGCGCGGACTTATTCACGAAAATGACTTGAAAGCTTTGAAGGACTGGAAGGAACTTCTCAACAAAGAGTTCAAAACTAATTATGCCTCAGAAGCCAAAACCAAGGCAAGCAACCACCGCGGACGGCTCGACATATTTGCTCCCGCCAATGCAACAGACGGAAATAAAGAAACATACTGGGCTACCGACGACGGAATTACCAATGCATCAATAGAAGTTCGACTAGATGACACCCGGCCTGTCAAATATATCGTTGTGCAGGAATTTATAAAGTTGGGACAACGAGTAAAATCGTTTACCGTTGAGGCTTGGGTGAACAATAGCTGGACTCCCCTCGCGAATGGCACAACTATTGGTTATAAACGGATATTAAGGGTTGAGCCTGTCGAAACCAACAAGATCAAGGTGAGCATTACCGACGCAAACGCCTGCCCCCTAATCTCAAACGTGGAAGTCTACTGACCAAAGTGAATAAAATACTCGTTATACTTATTTTCTTCCTTTCATCCTTCCAGGAGGAAGAGGTTTCCGGTATTTATATCGTGATGAAACCCCTGAAAAAGACATCGTGTGAAAATGAATTGAAAATGTTGATCGACCAGGCGAAGCTATGCATATCAAAGAAACCGATCCTCTCGGTGGACGATATCGCATTCATTACTGGCATCAAGTACGATCCGATTATCGAATCTTATTACATCGATATAGGGTTTTCTCCTGAAGGCATGGTCACTTTGCAACAAACCTACACCTCGTTGCCCAATACGCAATTTGCATTAGTAGTTGACAGCAATATTGTTTGCGTCTTTGCCGTCCCAGAAGAAATCGCCGTAAGGTCGATACGTATCGGACAAGATGCGCCGCTTAAAAATCTCCAAATAATACGTGATCTTTTGAGCAAGATAAAGCCCTGATGGCCTGCGACAAAATATTCCTTATAATCAACTTCAGCCCACACGACGCCGCGAAAAATAACTTAGTTTTACCAGAGTTAATACAGGCGACGAGAAATGACATTAGAGCTGAACTCTGAGGAAAAAACGCGGGATACTCTGTTTGCAGAGATCCTCTTGCCCGTACCCATACCCAGACTTTTTACTTATCGTGTGCCCTATGCTCTGAACGAAAAGATTTCTGTTGGGCAGAGGGCCATTGTTCAGTTCGGCGACCGCAAGATCCTCACAGGCATCATTGCGAATATAAATGATAAGCCTCCCAAGGACCATGAAGCAAAATATATCCTTGAAATCCTCGATGAATTTCCCTCTGTTACAGACCAGCAATTCAAGCTTTTTCGGTGGATAGCAGACTATTATCTCTGTACAATGGGGGAAGTCATGAATGCTGCGTTACCCGGAGGCCTGAAACTTTCCAGCGAATCCAGGGTTCAGATTCATCCTGCATTCAACCTTGATGAAAGTGATCATGCTTATTCGGAGAAGGAAATTATTCTCATCAAAAGGTTAATGCAGGAGTCTCTTGATTATTCCCAAATAGTCTCGTTGCTCGGCGTCAAACACCTCTACAGTTTATTAAAGTCTCTTGTTGGAAAAGAAGCTGTCATCTTGTATGAAGAAGTTAAGGAAAAATTCAAACCGAAGACCGAAAAGAAAATAAGGCTTGCTGAGCCATACAATAGTTCGTCAGCACTGGAGTCTCTTTTCCAGGTAGTGGAATCGAAGCCTAAGCAGGAGGCAGTACTGCTTAAGTATCTTCAGCAA
>DATHIE010000195.1:0-9636 GCA_035316905.1 Chryseolinea sp.
CATTAATTTTTTCAATGATCCTAGCTGTTTCCATCACCATTTCTCCACTTTTTAACAATCAAAGTTGAATTTGTTCCTCCAAATCCGAAAGAATTCGACAAAAATACATCAATATTTTTATTCATGGTTTCGGCGATGATATTGAGACGCGCCGAATCTTCGTCAGGGGTTTCAAAATTGATGTTTGGGGCAATAAAAGACTTTTGCATCATCAGCACGGAATAAACAATTTCACTGGCTCCGGCCATCCAGCATTCGTGTCCAGTCATTGATTTTGTCGAACTAACTGGTGTGTGTGCTTCACCAAAAACATCATAAATAGCCTTAGCCTCGCTTGCATCTCCTGCAGGTGTTGACGTAGCATGCGCATTCACGTAATCGATTTCAGAAGCTTTTAATCCAGAGGCTTTCATGGCCATCCGAAGCGAACGCGCCGGACCCTGGACACTGGGGTTCGAGATATGCTCGCCATTGGATGAAAAACCGTAGCCTATAACCTCGGCAAGTATCTTTGCACCACGTTTTTGTGCGGACTCCAGACTTTCTACGACAACGGTAGCTGCACCTCCGCTGGGAACTAGCCCATCACGATGTTTGTCAAACGGTCTTGAAGCGCCCCTTGGGTCTGATTCACGAATTGAAAAAGCACCCAGGGCATCAAAGTTTCCCATCGAAAATTTATTTATTTCCTGTGCTCCCCCACAAATAATGCAGTCCTGCATTCCATTCCTAATAAACATTGAAGCAAGACCAATAGCGTGCGATCCGCTTGCACACGCGGCGCTAACGGTAAAGTTAATGCCTTTTAAGCTGAAAATAGTCGCCAGGTTCATATTCACCGTGGAGTTAAGAACCTGGAAAACATTTCCAGATCCGACCATCATCGTATCTTTTTTTTCTCTGATAATATCGATAGCATCAATCACTGGTTGAGCCGAGCTGTCGTTGCCGTAAATTATACCTACTTCCCGCTGCGTAAGAAAATCGTGGTCCATTCCAGCCTGATCCAGCGCTTCCCTGGTAGCCATGTAAGCAAATTCTCCCTGCTCTGGAAGCATGACACGCGCTCTTCGGTCTAGAATGCCCTTTAGCACTGGTCTTTCTACAAAACCCGTGAGGGCAGAGCGATATCCCATTTCCTTGCGGGCCGGATCGAGAATTATGCCTGACTTTCCTTTGTACAGGGACTCAGTTACCTCAGCCAGGCTCTTACCTATGGAAGAATAAATCCCTAATCCTGTTATTACGACTCTGTTCATTAAAAAATGGCTAATCAAAAATCAGCACACCGTCTGAATATCATCGGCATGCATACCTTTAATCATGCAAAAATATAACTTTTAACATTGTGAACGGCATAAATAAATAGAGTTCGACTAATCACTTTGGTTACTTTTCGCAGGAGAAAAAACTTCTAAACAGCACGAGAGGGAATTTTTGTGCTACGAATATAGACCACCGTTGATCGAAAGCACTTCGCCTGTAATGTAGGCTGCTTTCAGGCTCGCTAAGAAGACCACAGCATCTGCCACCTCATCCGGCTCACCAAAACGCTTCATTGGGATAAGAGGCTTCAACTCAGCTTCATTCAAATCGCCGGTCATATCCGTCCGGATAAAGCCAGGAGCTACGGCGTTTACCGTGACACCACGACGCGCAACTTCCTGCGCCAGCGCTTTGGTTGCACCAATTACACCTGCTTTCGCCGCCGAATAGTTTGTCTGGCCAGCCATACCTTTTAACCCTGATAATGAAACGACATTTACTATTCTCCCATACCGGTTTGCGAGCATTCCACTAATTATGTGTCGTGTCACGTAATAAAACGCATCAAGACTTGAGCCGAGAACATTTCTCCATTGTTCGTCCGTCATCCAGATCATCAGAGCATCCTGGCGTATACCGGCATTATTTACCAAGACTTCAATGACTTTCTCTTTATTGCTTTCAATCCAACCACCAAGCTCCTTGTCGACGTCCGCTTTGCTCGAGACATCGAAGGGTAGAAGTTCAGCGGTAACATTTTGCCCTTTTATGAGTTCAACGGTTTTGAGAGCCTCTTCCTTATTGCTCTTATAATTGACAAGAATATTATAACCCTGCTCTGCCAGCTTAAGACAAACGGCTCTTCCGATACCTCTCGATCCTCCGGTTACAAGTGCATATTTCACGGCTGTAGTTTTACGGTTGCTCCCAGTTTGACGAGATACTTTCTAATGGACTGAATATCCTTATAGCGCGGTTGATCTTCGATCACAGGCCCTAATATGGCCCGCACCTCATGATAGAAATTGTTTGCAAACGGCGAAAGCCTCGACTGGCATTTAAGGTAATCGATCGCTTGTGCCAGCGCCACAGTTTGAACAGCAAGAACGTCAAAGCTATTGTCAATCACTTTTCTTGCCATCAACGCTGCGTTGCAGCCCATGCTAACAATATCCTGGTTGTCGTTATTGTTGGAAATGCTATGAAGATACATCGGATATGACAGCGTTTGATTTTCGGCCACGGTAGAAGTCGCAGTGAACTGCATACCCTGTAATCCAAAATTCAATCCGAGTTTTCCCAGGTTAATGAACGGAGACAGTTTTTGATTCAGTTTGTCATTCAACAGGTAATTAAGCTGCCGTTCGGAAAGCATTGAGAGTTTTGTAATGACGATTTTTAGCTTATCCATTGCCAGCGAAACATAGTCTCCATGGAAATTACCTCCGTGGTAAACATTTTCTCTTTCGTGATCAATGACGGGATTGTCATTTACTGAATTAACTTCGTCTTCCAATACTTTTTGAACTTCCCACAACGTGTCGAGTACCGGTCCTAAAATCTGCGGCACACAGCGAAGCGAATAGTATTCCTGAACTTTGTCTGTAAATATAGCTTCTTCGATTTTCCTGTGATACAAATGATCGGGACGCTTGCGGATCAATTTGCTATCGTTTAGCACATTTCGCATTGCCTCCGCTATTCTCGATTGGCCTTTGTGATGTTTTACGTGATTCAATTCAAACGAAAAGTGATCATCAAAGGACTTCATCAGCTCATTAGTAATCGCTGAAAGAACTACAGAACATCCGACCAGGTAATGGGCATGAATTATACTTGCCATTCCAACACCCGTCATAGCAGATGTTCCATTCATAAGCGCAAGCCCTTCGCGAAGATGGATTTCCAGGGCCCTGACGTTGTGTTTTGAAAATACTTCCTTAGTATCGACTAACGAACCATCCGACAACACTTCACCTTCTCCAATAAGGTTCAATGCAAGGTGAGCGAGTTGAACCAGATCACCGCTTGCCCCTACACCTCCGCGTTCAAAAATGCATGCAGTGATTTTTTTATTCAGCATATCGCTGAGCAAGGTAACAGCCGAAGGATGTATCCCGGAAAAACCCTGCATAAGGCTGTTTAACCTCGCTAGCATTGTCGCTCGCGAAAGGTCTTCAGCCATGGGCTGGCCAGCCCCTGAACTGTGGCTTCGAATGAGATTGTATTGAAGTTGACGTTGATCTTCATCACTGATCTTATATTGGGCCATCGGTCCAAGACCAGTATTGATCCCGTATATGATTTTATTCTGAGAATAGGATTTCAGGAACGTGAAGTTCTTATCTACTTTTTCTAAAGCGGCGTTATCTAGCTGAATTTCTTCGCCCTGATAGAGAACCTTTTCAAAATCTGAAACTGACAGCCGAGCCTGTCCAACTTTAACCATTCCTGGGTCTGTGTTAAATGAGGGCGCAAAATAGTAAAGGGATCGTAATATTCACAGGATGTGGTGGGATAAGGAGACAAGGAGATAAGGAGATAAGGGAATAAGGTTTAACGGGATGCTTATTGTTAGGAGTTGTTACAATAAGAAAGACCTCCTGAGGAGGCCTTTCTGATCACAAGCCATTCTGCACAAAATTGAAACGTTCTTATTTCGGCATTACTACCGCGTCAATAACATGGATCACCCCGTTCGATTGGTAAACATCATAGGTGCTTATATTGGCGATGTTTCCCTTTTCGTCCTTAAGGATCACGTTTTTAGGACCATTCATCATCGCCCATAGCTTTCCACCGTTCACTGTTTTTAATTCGGCCTTGCCGTTCCCAGCTTTGATTGCCATCGCGATCGCTTCGGCATCAAGTTTTCCAGGGATCACGTGATAAGATAGTACTGACGTCAGCGTGCCTTTGCTTTCAGGCTTTAGCAATCCGTCGACCGTACCGGCGGGAAGTTTGCCAAATGCTTCGTTCGTGGGAGCGAATACGGTGAAAGGTCCTTTTCCTTTTAATGTTTCAACTAATCCTGCAGCTTTAACTGCCGTTACCAGCGTCGTGTGTTCTTTTGAATTGATTGCGTTGTCAATAATATCCTTGGAAGGATACATCTGTTCGCCGCCAACCCATACTGTTTGGGCAACTGCTGCAATAAATGAAGCACCGATGAGTGCCAGGGTCAAGATTGACTTTTTCATAGTGAGTTGTTTTTGTTTTGTAACTCACTTACGAAATCACTGCGAGGGTTGGATTTTGGGTTGCAGGAATATTTTCGAGGAACTTATTTTGACAGAAGGACAGCATCGATTAGGATAAAGTTCACGTGATCCATATCATCGGTGTTAAGCTTAAGCTTGCCTTTCACCATTAAGAGATCATCAACCTGAAATTTAGATTGAGGTTTCGCAAAGTTCACCTCGGCTATTGATTCGGGACCAGCCCCTCCGCAGAAGAAGCATTGGCTCATAGGAAACTTTGAAATGATAATATATTTTCCGTCTTCGGGTGCAAACGGCACATAATAACCTTCAATTGTAATATCCTTTCCTTCTAACGCTTTCAGGTCTGGCGAAAAAGTGGGATAAAAAAGGTACTCCTGAATTTTTTCATAATACTTGGGATCAAACTTCGTCTTTGCAAACAAAGCCCAGGAGTCGTGTTTGGGTTGCGCTGTCGCGACTGTCATCACACAGGACACCACAATTAGCACTATCAGCTGTTTCATATAATCGTTATCCGTCTCAACCCCCCGGCTCCCTAAACGGGGAGAATGTTTTTTGTCTCAAGCGTCCATTAATCATAAACCATTCCATTCTGTGGATGCCTACCTACTAATCTGCAGAAATATGCTATTCGTTACCACTTTCAATTTCCGGCAAGCACTTTTGAAATATCCGTACGGTACGCCTGGATGGCAGGGATCAATGCGCACACTAATCCTAACAACAAGCTCGCCCCCAAAATTATCCCCTCTTCACCGTAAAATACAAGGCCTGTTATGCCGGCTTTAGCCGTTTCAGTCACTAGTACGGACAACAGCATCAGAACGCCATGTCCCATTAACAACCCAACGAAGCTTCCGGTCAAAGTTAATATCCCGCCTTCCAGCAGGATAGATGTAAAAAGTTTAGACCGGGATGCCCCCATCGAGCGCATAATGGCCAAGTCATAGCGACGTTCTTTCAGTGAGTTATACAAAGCAATAAAGATGCTTAATGCAGAAATCAGGATCAGGACATAAGCGAATCCCATCAAGACATCCATGCCCACCCCAAGGATAGAGAACAGCCGCGCGGTTTCAAACGCAGGTGATGCCGCCTGAAGACTACTCTGCGCATTGACCAAACGTGGTAACTGAACTGCAGCAAGGGGCGACCGATAAAGAATGAGCAGGGAAGTTATTTCCGAAACGGAGTCGCTGGCCGGCACAGATGGCACCAGCTTCGAATACCGCACCTGTTGCTCAGTATTCTCTGAAAGCTCGGCCGAAACGGTATCGTGTTCCTCATGCATTTTCCAGATGCTCTCAACATTTGTCAGTATCAGGTTGTCGAGGATGCTGTTGGTCCTCTTTAAAATTCCGCTCACTTTGTACTTATGATCGTTGTGGGAGCTTCCACCCATTGTCAATCCGTGTGAACTGGTGAACTCCTCCCCTAGTTGAAGATTTGCTGACCGATGAACATTTGCTCCAATAGTCACCTCGAGACTATTTTTCCACCATTCGCCCTCAGCGATCTCGGCGTCAAACAAGTTTGCATATTCCCTGTTTGTCCCAACAATCCTGAAAGTATTGTAACTATCTCCAAGGGCGAGCGGGATGCTGCTTTTAATCAATCTGTTTCGCGAGATCCTTTCGGCTTCTTGCAGCTTGATATTTCCTGTGGGGTAGTCGACGTGAAAAATATTGCACAAGATCAATTGAAGGGGACTCCCCTTGGCACCAACCACCAGATCTACGCCACGCACGTTATCTTCGATCTTCTGTCCCATCTGCTCCTTAAAAAGAAACAGGATCGTGATCACCGCGATCCCAAGAGAGAGTAAAAGAATATTTATCGCAGTATTAAGCGGTCTGGCCTTAAGGTAATTCCACACAAGGGTAAAGAGCGACATACTAAGCCAAATGGATTTGATCTTTGATCACACTTTTAAGCCGATGGTCGTGAGTAGCAACTACCAACGTAGAATTATTCGCGCGTGCGGCATCCAGCAACAGGTGGATCACACGATCGCAATTCTTGTCGTCAAGCGCAGAGGTTGGTTCATCCGCCAGGAGTATTGAAGGATTGTTCATCAACGCTCTGGCTATGGAAATCCGTTGTGCTTGTCCCTGGCTCAATTCGGTGACTTTATGACTGCGCTTTTCCGTAAGTCCAACGCCAACGAGAATTTCAGTAACCTTATGTTTATTAGCAGGCAATCCCGCCAGATAAGGAGACAGCATCAGATTTTTTTCTACGGAAAGTGCGTTGATCAGATGATTTCGCTGGAAAATGAATCCGATATGTTGTCCCCTGAACTTATCCAGGGCTGATTCTGTCAACGTAGAAAGTTCGACGTTTTCGACATTGACCTTACCGCTATAATTTCTAAGCAATCCTCCAATAAGATGAAGTAATGTTGTCTTACCACTGCCCGACTCGCCGAGAAGGAGAAAATGTTGTCCCTTTCCGATAGAAAAGTCCGGGAACGCGATCGAGGTAGCAGACGAATATGTGAAGGCAAGGTTCGAAACCGAAATCATAATAGGGGGACAAGGTTATCAATTATTTTCAATTAGAAAACTAAGAAATTGATGGGTGCGGTCTGCGTGAAACCTGGACTTAAGATTGTGTGTGCATAACGTCAAAATGCAGTTCACGCAAAGGCCGCAAAAGATTAGCCGCAAAAGACCGCAAAGAATGAATTTGCAAGGGTGCGAAGAGTTCGAAGAATTTGACCCGCTGAAACATGCTGGAAGACTTAAATGCACAAAACATAAAATTCTATCCACGACAACTTTTTGTCGTCTCTTCACTTGATGTCATGGCTTATGCACGTTGGCTATTTAGCTGGGGTCTTCTTGTTCAACAGGCCCATTCTCTGGCCTTCAAAAAAATCATATACAGTATTAAGCTCGCGTCGGAGGATAGCGGGAGATGTTTTATATCCATCCTTCGAAGCAGCTTCAAGGATGGGTTTTGATTCATACAAGGATGAGAGGTCACTGTAAATATTCGTTAACACTTTTTCAAGCTTTTCCTTTGAAAGTTCTTCCATAACCGCTGAAAAATGCTTCAGATACTGATCATACAAATACCCATCAGTGGCAATTTTAACATCCAATTTGTCTTCAGAAGAAAATATCAACGATGAAGGATCAAGCCTGAGGTTACGTTCCTTGATTCCTTCGTGTGGATGAATCATAAAGATATCATCATAGTCCCACGGAACGATCCTGAACTTTTTGGATTGAGGGTCAGAATAAAAGTACAGCTCATCGCTATAGTCTCCACATTTGATGATGTAGTTGAAGGCAAGCCATCGCATGTAATCCTCCAGATGCATTACTTCGTTGAGCTTTGTATGAAGATCCTCTCCCGAATATTGATTGATTATTTTGTATATGGACATAAACTGATCGTGGTATTTCTTTTTTGCCGTCTTGTCGAGGTCTTTCTGAAATCTTTCCCGCTCGACAAGGTGTTCTGCACCTCTCCTGACTATATAAGGAGATTCCCGATCTTTTAGCGCCCAGTCCTGTGGACGCTGAAGAATAAGATAGATGCCCTGCGAGTTCCCGTTGATCTTAACTTCTGAATAGGCATACTGCAAATTAAAGAGGCCAAGTGTTTTTAGCAGGTCAAACGACAACCTGTTGTGATAATAGTTTCGGTCCATTGAAAGGCTCACGAGATAAAACGCACCTAAGCCGTCACACCCTTTGCACAATTTGATCTTCTTATTGGCGTCGACTGAATAACTTTTGCGCTCATAGTAAAGGGTTGTTTGCCCGTGCAAATGTGCGTCATTGATTGACACTGTATCGCCGTTGAATTTGATGATCGTATTTTCAAGGTCCAGATCCTCTCCTCTTGCGGTGGTTATCTTTTTGTAAAGTTTTGAGGGCATTTCAAGCTCCATCACCAAATGAGGCTTGTCGCTTGATTTGAGTTTTAGCGAATCTTTATCAGAATATTTCGAAACTGAGGCCCACGATATTGCCGGTGTGATCAGCATTGTGAAAATCAAGGCGCTCCGTATTGCTCGAGGATCTCGAATCATTGTTCCCTAATTTAATTCATTTCAGGACCTAAAAAAAAGAAGGATATAGGGTATATGGTATAATGTATAAGGGCTGACGAGTAAGTGATGCGAGAAAAATTAGTAATTTTTGTCATCGACAGTTGCTAAATACGTCCGTTAATTAGCGTAAACTAAATCCATATGAACCCTTCATACACGATCACGCAGGCAGGATTTATTGCGACAACCATAATCTTTTACGGGCTCTTATTACAAAGGCTACGGAAGAGTCTCGCTGCCACTAGCTTTACAGAAGGCAAAAAGAAAAAGATATTCAATGGAACGTTGATCAGTCTAATTGTCTGGGCAATTGCCACGTCTGTTCTTTCTTTATCAGGAATTCTCAGCGACTTCAACTCGTTTCCTCCAAAAATAGGAATCGTATTGATCATACCACTGGTGGCGATAATCTGGATGGTTCGCACCAAAGAAGTAAAGGAGATCCTGATGCATACGCCTCCAGAGTCGATCATCTGGCTTCAAAGTTTCAGGATCGTCGTCGAAGTCTTGATATGGAGATTGTTTGTCGACAACCTCGCGCCTATACAAATGACATTTGAGGGTCGCAACTTTGATATCCTTTCAGGAATTACCGCTTTGGCGGTCGCATATCTTGTCGCGAATAAGAAGATCTCTTCACTGCTAGTGATCATCTGGAATTTTGCCTGCATCGCAGTGCTTTTGAACATCGTTACTATTGCGGTTTTATCCATGCCGACGCCCTTCAGGGTGTTCATGAATGAACCTGCCAACACGATAGTCACGAAATTTCCAGTCGTCTGGCTGCCGGCTTTGCTTGTACCGCTTGCTTATGGGTTGCATTTTCTTTCGCTGAGGCAGTACTTTAACCAGGTACCTAGGTAGCTAGGTGCCTGGGTACCTGGTTAGCTAGGTACGTTACATTCTTATACCTTATACCTTATACCTTATACCTTATACCATATTGCCTTATTGCCTTATTCCCCCTAATTTGATATGAAATAGTCAAATGCCATGAAAAAAGCTCTTGTCGTCGCCCTCCTTTTGGTTCTGTTCGCATCATGCGCGAAAAAGGAGGAGAAAACCCTTGGAAGCATAGAA
>DATHIE010000196.1:0-7195 GCA_035316905.1 Chryseolinea sp.
ACGAAAGAAGTTCGTTTGTTCGGACTGTTAAACGACGATGTATTTTTCGTCGAGGGTGAGGCGGATAAATCGATCCTTATCCGCGTAATCAGCGAAGGTGGGCACGACACTATTATCGATCATTCCTCCGTAAAAAAAGGAACTTCGAAAACAAAGATTTACGAAAAGGAGGACGATGGAAAAATAGAGTTGGGTACAGAAGGGAGAATTGTGACTCCACCAGAAGAGCAGTTCTACCATTACGACCGGACCGCATTTAAATACAACACCTATCTGCCAATTGCACTGGTTTCATACAATCCTTTTACCGGCTTCGCGATTCAAGGCGGAGTAACGTTTACCCAACAACGTTTTTCAAAACCAGATTTTAGCGCGAAGCACAGAGTGAAGGCCTCAATAAGCACCTCTGGAAATTATGAGTTTAGTTACGCCAATCAATTCAGATACCTGATCGGCAAGTGGGATGGAATCTCTGAGTTGATTCTATCACGTCCGTTGATTTACAATTACTTCTTTGGCATCGGCAATGATACGGAGAATGATGAGGAGCAGTCCAAGGACTATTATCGCGCCCAGTACAATATGGCTTCCCTCTCTGCAGGACTTACCCGTTCATTTTGGGGTCAAAGCAGAATAGCGCTGACAGCAAGTTACGAATTGGATGAAGCCATTATTCGCGAAGACAGTTATCTCAACGACCACCCGGATGTATTTGGCGTGGAAAAACTTAACCTCTTCTTTTTAAGAGGAGTTCTGGACATGGACTTCCGTGACCGAACGGCATTGCCAGAGCATGGCTTCCGGTTATACTTCAACCAGTACGCAGGGCACGTTTCAGGAACGGGTGACAAACTCGCTTCCCTCACAGAACTTGAATTAGAGAATTACTTTTCTACCTATTCTAAAAATCCATTTACAATAGGGTTACTGTTGGGAGGCGGAATGACGGATGGGCAGCTACCGTTCTACAAACTATTTTCGCTGGGTCAGACGAATAACCTTAATGGATTCAAACGAAACAGATTTACAGGCCAATCAAAAGCATTCTTAAATACCGAGCTAAGGTGGCAGATCACCGAGACCCGGAATACTTTCATACCGTTGAAAGTAGGGATACGCGGTTTTTATGATATCGCACGCGTATGGGCAGATTCAGACGATAGGACCGCGGACTATTGGCACTATGGTTATGGTGGTGGATTTTACGTTACACCATTCCGCGAACAGTTCTCTTTTAATATAAGCGCGGGCTCTTCAAAAGAAGAGCCGCTGCTAATAGCAATCTCTGTGGGTAGTTTTTTTAGATAACTTCCGAGTTCTATCAGATCACAATCTTCCTATCGATGCATGTACCATTTTGAAATTGTTGTAATTGTCTAATGATTAATGTGTTTGTGAAGCTATAACTCACGACAACAACAATATGGGCGCATAAATAGTGTGATGTTCATTTTTGCAGTGTTTTGTATCTCCTATTTATCGGCAGAATGTAGCGAGTTCATCCAGTGGCCCTGCCCCTTTTCTAAACTCTCTGATACAAACATAATGTTTAATCTCTACTAAGTCCATAGGTATTTGATATCTTAGAAGAAATATTTCTTTTAGCATCCAATATGCGACAGATGGCAAGGCGACTGTCTGAGGTCTGGCTGACGCTAAGTAGTCATTCAGCAGTGATTCAAACCGCAAGTTTCACTAACGTGCCTGGACAACTGCGAACATCCAGGTGCTAAATAAAAGATGATAATAATTCCAAACTTTTTAATAAGTGTCATTAAAAAGTTAATTTGAACGGTTCACTTGTTCCCACATCATAGACAAAATGATCATACGAATCGGATTTGTTTTCGTGACGCTCTTCGGGAGTTTTGTCGCAGTTAGCCAAACCGCTATAGAAGGTGCCGTTCGTCAACACAACGGTAGGCCTGCATTGTTTATTAACGATGTTCCTGAGTATCCAATGTTCTATTCTCTTACGGACGTTCCGGGCGGGCGCTGGAGTTGGGAAGAGGTACCCCGCTATAACCTAAAGTCTTTTTGTGATATTGGTATAAAACTAATTCAGGTTGATATAGCCTTCGATCATATCTGGAAGGAAGACGGGACAATCGTGATGGACACCGTCGAGAAACAAATGAGAGGTGTACTTGATGTTTGTCCACAGGCAGCAATCTTTATCCGATTCCACGTCAATCCACCAAAATGGTGGCAAAAGAAGTTTCCGGAAGAGAATACTATCTACGCGGACACCAAACCAATGGCTGATATCGGCTGGGGAATTCAAAGGATAATTGAAGATGATGAAGAAAACCCGACGCGGCACAGTCTTGCCTCGAAGAAATGGTTGGATGTGTCAACGCAAAAGCTCATTGAATTTTTACAAAAGTTGAGTCAGCTGCCAGAAGGAAAAGCCCTTGCGGGAATTCAGGTTGCCGGAGGCGTTTATGGAGAATGGCATTATTGGGGTTTCATTGAAAACGAGCCCGACATGAGTATTCACATGCAACAATATTTTAGACGATGGCTTTCGCAGAAATACAAAACTAACAAGTCACTTCAAAAGGCTTGGGGTAACGCCGTCGTGACCCGGGAAACTGCAGAAATTCCAACCCTTGAACAAAGAAAACAAACGCGTGAAGGTGTGTTCCGCGATCCTGTATTGGAACGCAATGTCATTGATTATTATGAAGCCCAACACGATGTGATCGTTGACGATATCATTCACTTCTGCAAAGTAGTGAAAGAGAATTGGCCAAGACCGATTGTTACCGGCGCGTTTTATGGTTATTTCTATGCTGTTTTCGGACGTGAAGCGGCTGGAGGACATCTCCAACTTCAGCGGCTTCTGAATTCTCCGTTTATCGACTACCTATCAGGGCCCGGCACTTACTATCCTAGCGCCGTTGAAATGGGAGAGCCATACCGTTCGCGAAGCTTAATCAATTCAGTAACGTTACACGGAAAATTGTGGCTGGATGAAATGGACCAACAACCGCCACTGGTTCCATTAAAGGATCCTGGATACCGGCAAGGCCTTGAAAAAAGTATCGCGCAAGTAAGGCGAAACGTACTCTTTACTTTCAGCAAAGGACAAGGATTGTGGTTTTACGACTTTGGGTCAGCTGGCTTTAACGGAGGGCCTAGACTTAAAGACCATGGTACATGGGGATGGTGGGACGAACCAACTCTGCGTCGCGATATTCAAGCACTCAAGGTCGAGTTGGAAAAGCATTTTATAAAACCACCCACACAAAATGCGGATGTACTGTTGGTTCACGACACAAAATCATTCTATTATACTGGAAGCAGTCGCGAGCACTCGGGTATCGCACATCGTGCCAACAACTGGCTTCCCGTCGGCATTTTTAAAAGTGGTGTAGCTCACGACGTAATAGACCTCGCGGACCTGGATAAAGTCAATCTCGATTCTTATAAGGCAGTCGTATTCGTCAATACATTTGTAATGAATTCTGATCAGCGGAGAAAAGTATCGACGCTCGTTGCAAAAAACAACCGACATCTGATTTGGGTTTATGCTCCGGCATATTGCGATGAAAAAAAATTAGCACTGCGTTTATTCAGGAAGTCACCGGAATGAAACTCGCTAAGGTCACAACCAACGATCCTATCAGCATTAGAATTGACTCGGCAATTGTCAAAACAAGCCCAATCAGCATGGGAAAAACTACCGTCACCAATCCCCTGTTTGTGGTGAAAGATGAAGACGCAATCCCTTATGCGTGGCTGAATGACGCTTCCGTAGGATTGGCTTCAAAGAAATTAGCACAAAGCACGTCGTGGTTCATGACATTGCCATCAGACAACACTGACCTGTGGCGATACATATTTAAAAAGGCAGGCGCTCATCTTTTTACAGAGAACCAGGCCATCATTTACTCCGGACAGGGAACACTCACTGTTCACACAAAAGACGGCGGTCCCATTGTACTGCGATTACGAAATGGAAAATCGGCTAATTATGAAATGCCTCCCAACTCGACCTGGCTTATAGATAATGAAACTGGTAGCGTGCTTTTTAAATGATGATCAATCGCCGTCGACAATCTGAAAATAAATGGTTGAAAGGATTCCGAGTCGACCACTACGCAATTAAGGCGAACAACTTGCCGCCTGATCAACGTTTAACTTGCAACCACTCGAATATCGATACATTCATCACAATCAGTAACGTCCCGTAGAATGCATCCTCCACGGGAATTGTTGCTATACGCACGCCAAGATTTTCGTTATCATTATACCAAACCACCGGCTCTTCTATTCCAGAACCTGTTAGAATTCCATTGACGATTAAAAAAGGAATAAGGATAAACAGGTAAGCAAAATAGAACCTTCCTAAGAACGATTCCTTGGTGATGAACTCAAGTAAGATCAGGTAAATGGCCAGACCCAGGAATGTTGTGAACGTATACCATTTGTCGATACTAGTGGCTCCCAGAAATAAACAAGTCATGACCAGCACACTCGAAATAATCCTTTGATAAGGTCCGAAGTGATCCTTCGAAATGAGATAGTTTAAAGCGTCATACGTAAATACACAGGCATAAGGAATACAAATGAAGAAAAGCACTTCTTCAAGAGGCAAACTTCCAACGTATATCCCTGAGAAGTATGCCTCATTAAAACCCCATATACCGAGCCTCGTGAAAAATTCATCCCAAAGAATAAAAGTGACTCCCGGTATTAGGATAGCTGGCCACAAGTACTTCCATTTTTTTGAAAAATTCGCTTTTGAATAAAAGCTGAAAAGAAATGGAAAAAGTATGGTGAGCAGGTCCAGTGTGAGATAAAGATATTTTAGATTCAATGTTATTGAGTTTCCTGACGTTCTTTCTTAAGGGCAAACTGCTTGGGTTCATATTTTTTGGGAGCAAATAAAAAGCCAAAGGCCTCACATCCCTTTTTTTTATGTTTGCTATGATGGACGTAATGCGCATGGATCATCCGCTGAAGATATTTACTTCTTTTTTCAGGCCTCCATTTAATCCGCTGGTGAACGATGATGTCGTGAAAGAAAACATAAAATATTCCGTAAAAGAATATTCCCATTCCTACGGCAAGTCCGTATGGACTGTGGTCAACTAAACTGAAGTAGTAGAACAATCCAATCGAAGGCAAACTAAACAATACAGCAAACCAGTCGTTTTTTTCCAATACATGGTCGTGAACCGTGTGGTGCGACTTGTGCCAGGCCCACAAGAACCCGTGCATCACATACTTGTGTGTGAACCACGCCACAAATTCCCAAAACAAAAATGTCCCGATGGCAATGAGTGAACAAACAATGATCGTGGAAACTGTCATATTCTATTAACACGTTCTTTAACCGGACACATGAATACAATCCGCTAATTCTGAATGATGGAGCATTAGTCGAAACCAATACGTGTATGCTTCAGGGTTTTGAATCATATCCTTTTTTACCAAAGTCGGATTGTCGTATTTCCAACCTTCCACTTCGTTTACATTAAGTACAGGCTCGTCATTAAATTGGCCCACGTATACGTGATCCAATTCGTACTCCGTCAAATCGTTAAGCTTAACCCGGTATAAAAATTTGTAGGCATAGTCAGGTTGAACGTCAATGCCCATTTCTTCTTTTAGTCTCCTTCGAACAGCTTCTTCCATACGTTCACCCAGCTTAGGATGACTGCAACAGGTGTTCGTCCAGAGCCCTGCACTGTGGTACTTGTGGGCAGATCTTTTTTGCAGAAGTATTTCACCCTTGGAATTGAAAAGCAGCACCGAAAAGGCCCTGTGCAGCAGTCCCTTCTGATGGACCTCCATTTTTTCCATGGTGCCAATCTCATTGTCCTGTTCATCTACCAAAAATCACATGCTCCATCATAACATGTTTAGTTGATGCCTAAAAAAGGAATAAGCCAACAGCTTTGCTTTGTGTCTATTTCGAATCCGGACACGGCTCTGAAGTATTTTTTCAGAGGATGTATTCTTTATTTTTTTGAATAAGTCCAGGTAGTAAACATATGCAACATAGACGCCAAGTCGCGAAGACCGCGGAAGTTGCCGTATACCAAAGTACCCATTACGAAAATCGGATTCGATACTTTCTTCAATTATCCTCTTATGTTGCTCATCAAACCGATTCATTTCAATCCCCGGAAAGTACGTGCGTCCCATCCCTGCAAAATCAGCATTTAAATCCCGCAGGAAGTTTACTTTTTGAAATGCTGACCCCAGACTCATAGCATAAGGTTTTAATTTCTCAAAGGAAGCATCGTTTCCATAACAAAACACACGAAGGCACATCAGTCCTACAGCTTCAGCCGAACCAAGGATATATTGTTTTAGTCCTTGCGAGTCATATCGCTTTTTTTCAAGATCCATTTCCATACTTTGGAGAAAAAGGTCTACCAGTTCTTTTTCAATTGCAAATTGATTGGCAGTTGCCTGGAAACTATTGAGAATTGGGTTCAGACTTATTCTTTCATCAATGGCCAGATAAGTATCTCTCTTAAATCTTTCAAGGAGCTCTTTTTTGTCGTAGTTGTGAAATGTATCGACGATTTCATCTGCAAACCGAACAAAACCATAAATTGAATAAACAGGATCGCGAAGTTCTTTCCCAAGGCAACTTATACCAATTGAAAACGATGTACTGTACGACTTTGTCGTGAGTCGGCTGCATTTGATTGAAACGGTATCGAACAGTTCTTTCATGTAATTTTTTGGGTTATAAACTCTTTTGTCCTCGCAGTTTTAATCAGTTCTCGGGCTGCTACCTGTCCTGAAATCAGTGCTGGAGGAACGCCCGGTCCAGGTACGGTGAGCTGACCCGTATAAAACAGGTTCTTAACCTTTTTGTTTACAATGGAGGGTTTTAAGTTGGCCGTTTGTCTAAGGGTATTCGCCAATCCGTATGCATTACCTTTAAATGCATTGTAATCGTGCATAAAATCGCGATGCGAATAACTCCTTTTCAATACAATATGTTGACGAATCGATTGGCCTGTCAGCGCTTCCAGTCGATTCATCACCAAGTCAAAATATTTCTTAGATGCATTGTCATCATCTTTCAACCCTGGCGCCACTGGAATCAAGACGAAAACATTTTCATGACCATTCGGGGCAACCGTTGTATCACTCTTGGAGGGACAGCACACATAAAACAAAGGATTCGTTGGCCATGACGGGTTTTCATAAATTTCTTTGGCGT
>DATHIE010000197.1:0-8126 GCA_035316905.1 Chryseolinea sp.
CGTAAACTGCGCTTCAAGAGGCTTATAGTAATGATCCTGCGAAATCAGGCATATCTCTTCTGGCTGGAAGCGAGAGGCAAGTTCTCTTATGAAAAAAGTCTTTCCGGAACCGCTCCCACCAGTGATTCCGATTGTGTACGGTTGTGGCATAGATTTATGCGCACAAATTACAACTAGTTACGATGTTATCGAAGCCGCGTTTGCCAAATAAGCGTCAAGCTTTTTTACAGCGCGTGCGCGATGGCTTAGGTCATTCTTTTCATCCATCGACATTTCTGCAAATGTTTTTGAATAGCCTTCAGGCAAAAATATCGGATCATATCCAAACCCGGAGCTTCCTCTCCTATCTAAAATAATAGAGCCAGAAATAATTCCTTCGAATAAAACCGGCGAAGGATGTAAGCCAACGAGGCTAATCACAGTTCTAAACCTTGCGTCCCGGTTCGATTTTCCGTGAAGATTCTTAAGTAACAGATTGATATTATCGTCAGCGTTTCTTTGGGATCCCGCATAGCGAGCAGAGTACACACCAGGAGCATTGTTCAATGCCTCAACTTCAAGTCCTGTATCGTCGGCGAAGCAAGGGACTTTATACTTATCAAGAACGTACTCGGCTTTTTGAAGGGAGTTGCCTTCGAGCGTATCACGGGTCTCAGGCAACTCCTCAAAACAATTTATTTCTTCAAGGCTAACAATTTGAAAATGTTTTATCACCTGCCTTACCTCTTCAAGCTTGTGGCTATTGTTAGTGGCAAAGCAGAGTTTGATCACGGGGTCACGATTTCAGTAAGATCTACCTCAACAATTATGTTGCTGTTCGGTGGAATGATCACTTGGGTACCGATCGAAGCACCAGGAGTACCATACCCAAGTCCTGACGCAAGGTAGAAGGTTGCTTTAGATCCTACCGGCAATTTCTGAAGGCCCTGTTTTAATCCGTTCGGAGTTTGGTCTATGACACGGCTAAAGAATCCTTCCGTAGGTTCAAACTGGATGGTATGCACGATCTTGGTATCGTCGCTCAAAAGCTTAAAGTCAGCTTTAAATTTTACCTTATCGTACCAGCCTGGCTTTTGCCCTGTACCCAATTGCGTAACTACATAACGCAGGCCCGTGGTATCCTTTTCTGCAACGATACCTTTTGTAGTGAGATAATCGTCGATAGCAACTGTATCTGTGCCCAGCTTCTGCTTTTGCGCGGCAGTCTCGATAACTTCATTAAAAAAGACATTGAACATCAGGATCGAATTTGCCGGAATCCCCTGCTGAGCAGAACTCCCGTAAGCATATCCAGAAGGAATAAACAATGTCGCTCTTGAACCGACAGGCAATATTGTGAAGGCAATCTTCCAGCCATCGATAAGATTTTGTAAGTCAGTTTTTATGTTCCCCTCATCAAAGGTGGAACCGTCTGAAAACAACTTTCCAATGTAATCCACATCAACCTTGCTAATCGACTGCGCTGGGAAACCCGTGCCTAGCGTTGAGATAGCCATACGGACACCGCTCGGATCCTTTATGGCATTAATGTTATTTTCGGCCAGGTAATTGTCGATCGTCTCAATATCTCTCTCCAGTATCACTGTCGGACTTTCAGTAGTATCGTCGCTAAGACATGAGGTCAATCCAAATGGTAACACCAACACCATCAACCAGACCACCATTGTTCCAAACTTTGTCTTCATATGTTTAAAAAATTTTAATTGCAACTTCCAGTGTTCGGATCAAAATTGCTTCCGAATCCCAACAACGTAACGTCAAATATTAAAATGGCGTCCGGAGGAATCACTCCTTGTGCTCCTTCAGCACCATATCCTAATGCCGACGGTATATAGAACGTCGCTGAATCTCCAATACCTAACAACGGTATTGCTAACTGCCAACCTTCTATGACACGGCTCAATGGGAATGCCATCTTGGGGTTCTGATCAAAGATCGCACCGTCGTTAAGGAACGAACCTTTGTAGCTTACTTCGACACAGTTTTCCATATCAGGTTTCGCACCACCTTTGGCTGTATGTATTACATACCTTATTCCACTGCTATCTGTCTGCGCCGTTATGGATTTCTCGCTCAGGTACTTCTCGATTAAAAGGGCATCCTTTGAAATTTGATTGTCCTTTCGCTTCTCCAGGAGACCCATTTGGAACTCTCGGTAAGCCTCCATCTCCATTATGTCTCGAATCTTAAGAAAATAGGAAAGTGAAAGTGACGAATCTACATTCATTGGAGCAGGTCTGCCGACTACTTCGAGGAAAAATTTTGGAAGTGGCAATGTTACTCGAACACTGTCGCCTTTAGAAAGCATTCTGAACATTTGAAACATTCCTTTCTCCTGGGGAATAGCAGAACTGTCTGGGATTGGTATTGCTACTGGAATACCCTGGCTATACGTATCACTCCATACAGAATCCTTGGAGTCCCTCAGTAGATAATCAAAAACTATAACTTGCTCCTTCTTGGGCAACACACCATCGCCGCTAGAAATCACTACATATTTAAAACCATTGGGGGTTTCTTTTTCAGAGGGGGCACAGGAGGCGCATATCAGCGTTAATACAATCAGCGCACTAAGTATTCTAATCATGATCAGTTGTTGTTAGACAGTTTATTGTTATGAAAAGTTGTAAGTAAATATTTTGATGTTCAATCCTCAAGCAGTTGCTTTTGGTACGACGGAAGCAGTTCAAGGAATTTTTTTACGGTCTCGTCAAGCGTCAGATTTGTCTGGCCGCCAGCAGCATTTCGATGTCCTCCTCCACCAAAGTGCGCTCTTGCCATTTCATTCACGGAAAAGTTTCCCAAAGAACGCATGGATAGCTTAATGTTCTCTTTGCGGTCGGAAATCATAACCGACAGCTTAATATCTTTAATAGAAAGACCGTAATTCACGAGACCCTCCGTATCGCCGGTTTGCGATGCGAAACGACGCAATTCGTCGGCCGTCAACACGATATAGGCTGTTCGATACTCCGGCAACACCTGTAGCTTTTCACTTAGGACATACCCCATCAGTCGCATGCGTTCTAACGTGTTGTTGTCGTATATCAACTTCGAAACCTTGTATGGGTTGGCTCCCCTCTCCACAAGCTCAGAAGCAACTCTAAACACCCTGAAATTTGTGTTGGAATGACGAAAGCTGCCAGTGTCAGTCATCAGTCCCGCGTACAAGCAATCTGCCATGCTGCTATCAATCAATTCTTTATCTCCAAGCTGAACGATGAGCTCAAAAACTAATTCCGCTGTGGATGCTGCAGTGCCGTCCCATTGTTCCCAATTGGCAAATTTTTCGGGTTCCAGATGGTGGTCAATAAGGACCTTCTTTCCGGAGGATTTTCTAACCATTTCACCTAGCTCGTTTATTCGATTTAGGCTCGAAAAATCAAGGCAGAAGATGGTATCTGCGTCGGCGATGGCCTTCATGAATTTTTCAGGCTTTTCCTTGCGGAATACCAGTACTTCATGACCCTGGGGCATCCAACCGATAAAATCAGGGTATTCGCTCGGTGCAATGATCGCCACGTCGTGGCCTTTTTTCTTTAGGTACCGGGAAAGACCCAAAGAAGAACCCAAAGCATCGGCATCTGGATTAAAATGGGTCAGAATAACGTTTTTGCGTTTCTGGCTCATATGATCCTTAAATGCCTGAATTTCCTGCATGCGCGGTCAAAAAATAAAGGGCAAAAATGGACATTTTTAATCCATTATCAATGGCCGCCCTCTCTGATACTTTGTTCGCCATTAAATTCCCCCAAAACACAAAAACAGCGGCAAATTCAGCAGACTTTCGAGTTAAATACTATTTTTGCGGCCGTCTAGAAATGGACAATTACATTATCAGGCAATTAAAAACGTACAAAACATCAATATGGCAGGAAATCGGACTTTTACGATGATAAAACCGGATGCGGTCAACGCATCAAATTCAGGCGCTATCACAAAAATTATTGAGGAGGCAGGATTTCGGATCGTTGCCATGAAAAAAACTCAACTAACCGGAGCAAAAGCAGGTGAATTTTATGCAATCCATAAGGAACGCCCTTTTTATAAGGACTTATGCAACTATATGTCTTCTGGCGCCATTATTCCTATGATCCTCGAAAAGAGCAACGCTGTTGAAGATTTCCGCAAGCTCATAGGGGCCACTGACCCGACAAAGGCCGCACCTGGCACAATCCGTAATCTTTTTGCCAAGTCTATTGAGGCCAATGCGATCCATGGCTCTGATAGCGACGAAAATGCCGCGATTGAAGGGGATTTCTTTTTCTCCAAACTGGAGAGGTTCTAAGACTTTGTCACACCCATTTGCAGAAAACACGGAATGACTCCGTGTTTTCTTTTTTTGCTACTCGACGTGTTTGAGTTTTGTTGAGATTTGCTTCTTGCTCACGGCGCCGCTTAACCGTTATCCTATTCTTATTCGGCATGAAGCTGGAAAAAGCTTTACTATTGCAGAAGTTAATTTCCCGAGTTCGACTTTATAAAATCGATCAAGTACCCTATAAAAGCGGTCGTCTTTGTCAGCGCAGTTGGCGTTTATTTGATGAAAAAATTCGCCATGAAATCGCATGAAAATTTTGCCAGACGCCATGACCTTGATTGGCTTCGGCTCATAGCTATAGTCATCCTACTTTTTTATCACACAGGCATGCTCTTCAACCCCTGGGGGTGGCACGTGAAGAACGAGGAGACCAGTGAAGGCTTTCGATATTGGATGGTATTCCTTCATTACTGGCGTATGCCATTGCTTCTGTTTATATCCGGAGCAGGCACTTATATGGCGTTGGGGAAACGTACTCCCCGACAATACGCGGGAGAACGTTTTAAAAGGCTCTTTATCCCACTTGTTTTTGGAATGTTTGTCATCGTTCCTCCACAGATTTATTACGAACACATTTCAGATTATAATACCTACGGCGATTTCTACAAGACTGTATTTAATTTTATTCCCTATCCGAAGGGAAGCTTCAGTTGGCATCACCTGTGGTTTGTTGCTTACCTTCTTTTGTTTTCGCTGATAGCAATACCGTTGCTTATCTTCCTGCGCTCGACCCGTTCCGAACGCTTCAAACAGCATCTGTTCAATATTTTGTCACGACCCGCAGGAATTCTGCTTATTCCCGCAATTGGGATATTGATCACCCAAATTCTCCTTCGTCCTTATTTTCGGGATGAAACTCATGCGCTTCTCGATGACTGGGCATTCTTCATATTCTATTTTTGCTTTTTTGTTTTCGGATCAATCTGTTACTCCAGTCGGCAGATTTGGGAGTCAGTGGGAAATAATAGGAAACACTTGCTTACTGCTGCAATCTTTGTACTTGTTCCTTTTTATGCATTCTATTTCCATCTTCTGGATTTGATAGACCTACCCTGGACAGACCAGCAAGTTGAAATCTCGTTTGATGTCACCGCTGTTTTTGTCAGCTGGTTTTGGGTGATAACCGTGATATCATTCGGGCAACATTACCTCAACCGTCCTCAGCCCTGGCTTGCCAGGATAAATGAAGGGCTATATCCTTTTTACATTCTTCATCAAACTGCTATCATAGCAATTGGTTATTATATCTGCCAGTTGGAGTGGAGCATCGCTGCGAAATTCTGGACGGTGAGCATCTTAACCTTAATAAGCTGTATGGTGTCCTATCTTATTTTGATAAGGCCATTCAATTTGATGAGGCTTCTATTTGGGGTGAAGTTGAAAAGGCAGTCAAAAGCACCAATCATTTCAATCGGCGAATCAAAGACTGGAGGATAACGGCGGATCATTGGAGGTCCTCAAGCAGGAAATCCTTTCCTCTACCGTACCTGATAAGGTCTTTAAGATAATAACGTTCAAGTGTCAATAGGTCCTTGACTTTGAAGTCGCCGTTGCCAAGTATGTTTTCGATGATAAATTCGTGTGCTTCACCAAAATTTGTCAGGCGGTATTTTTTCCCCGTTCGGAGCACGTCGAAAGACAGTCCTGCCATGCTAAAGATCCTCCTCCCGTTCAAGCATCAGTATTGATGCTTGAGGAACAATAAAGTATTTTTCTTCCTCATACATTACTTCAATAGCTCCTTTTTGAAGAAAGATTGCAAGGTCACCCTCATGCGCCTGCAGAGGCAGATATTTTATCTGCTCTTCTTTCCCTTTCCACATGTCATCTTCGTCCGCAGGAAGAGGCAGAGGATACCCAGGGCCTACCTTGATGACATAGCCGCTTTGAATTTTTTCTTTCTCCTGAACGCCCGGCGGAAGGTAAAGCCCGGATGTCGTCTTATCAGTTTGTTTGCTCAATTTGATCAACACCCTGTCACCAACCACGATGAGCTTTTTGAGTCTGTTGTCAGCGGTTATTTTCATAGCTCAAATTTAGATACACAAATCAAATCTTTTAGTTTAAATCTTCGATAAAGGTTTTTTGGTCCGTTCATAAAGCGTCTAACTCATCTATTTATATGGACGGGAATGGCCAGAATAGATTTTTTTTTATCTTCACCAAAACACCCATTCCAATAAGATTATGAGATCACTGGTCATTCTTACTCTGGTACTTTGGCAATCGGCCTGGGCACTGGAAGATCCTGCGACTTTGCCAATAGGTTCTGCGGCTCCGGATTTCACATTGCCTGCTGTAGACGGCAAAACTTATTCTTTGAAAGATTTTGCTTCGTACAAGATCCTCGCAATCATATTTTCCTGTAACCATTGCCCAACAGCTCAAGCGTATGAAGATCGTGTAAAGCAGTTGGTCATTGACTACAAAAGCAAAGGTGTTGGGGTCGTGGTTATATCACCCAATGATCCACTATCTGTACGGCTAGACGAATTGGGTTACACTGATCTTAGCGATAGCTTTGAAGAAATGAAGATCCGCGCAAAGGACAAGGAATTCAATTTTCCATATCTGTATGACGGTGAAACGTCTGCCGTTTCGATGAAATATGGCCCACAAGTAACTCCTCACGTATTTATCTTTGATGATAAAAGATTGTTGCGATACGTAGGCCGCATAGACGATGGCGAAAAACCTGGCACTGCAAAGACGCATGACACACGTAATGCACTGGATGCAATGCTAGCAGGCAAACCAGTACCTGTAGAAAAAACAAAAACCTTTGGTTGCTCCGTCAAGTGGCCGAGCAAGCGCGATTGGGCTGATAAAGCTCCAGAGCAATGGGCAAAAGAAAAAGTTACAATTGAAGATCTCGATCTCACTCAACTGAAGGCATTGATTAAAAATGAAGGGCAGAACTATAAACTCGTTAATGTTTGGGCCACATGGTGTGGGCCTTGCGTTACTGAGTTCCCTGAATTCGTTAACATGAACCGAATGTATCGCAATAGGGAATTTGAGCTTGTCACGATTACTATGGATGAAATGGAACGTAAACCAAATGCATTGACCTTTCTGACAAAGAAGCAGGCTTCTATGAAAAACTATATATTCAAAGGTGACAAGTATACATTTATCGAAGCGCTCGACAAGAAATGGGAAGGCTCGTTGCCATATACACTATTTATCGCCCCAGGCGGAAAAATCATTTATGGTAAGCCGGGATTGATCGATCCGTTGGCATTAAAGAAAGTTATAGCTGAGAACATCGGTCGTGTCTACTAAGCAATTTATTCAAACAGGTCGCCTTGATCCTCTGAACGTTTCAGTAGAGTATTGTCGATACTTTTGTTGGCCTTAGCTCCGAGCTTTTTGAGATCTTCTACGCGACGTACAAGATTTCCGCTTCCGACCGATAATTTTTTCATAGACTCCTCATAGAATTTCTTCGCGGAGTCCAGATTTCGTCCTAGCGTTATCATATCCTCCGTAAAGCCCACGAATTTGTCGTATAGATCACCAGCTTTATTTGCTATATCCAATACATGACGGGTTTGGTACTCCTGCTTCCAAATGTTTTTTATTAACTGAAGCGAGGGAATGAGCAGCGTGGGGCTCACAAATACTATCCTTCTTTCCAACGCTTCTTCGTACAATGTCTTTTCACTTTGGATTGCGAGGATATAGGCAGGTTCTATTGGAATGAACATGATTACGAAGTCGGGACTATTATCGGATATGTTTTGATAATTCTTGTCACCCAACGATCTCATGTGCTGGCGTATAGAGGTAAGGTGATTTTTTA
>DATHIE010000198.1:0-4719 GCA_035316905.1 Chryseolinea sp.
ACTGGACAATCCAGTGGTGTATTCACGGCTTATCATCACGACATCTCGCCGAAGCGGATATTTACGTTGAGCGATATAAGCCTGGTAGGGTTGAAAGTAACCTGAATCTGGTGAGATCGAAAGCCCTACCACTTTCACAACACTCACAAATGAATTTGCAGTAGAATCGTCACTATCACTGATCCAACTGAGATCAATCACACCCAATGCCTCCCGTCTTTGAGCAACGTATTCAACCACGGCCTGATTGCTTTTTAAAGCAAAGCAATTCGGCGGAAGCGTACTGAATGAAAACAGCGAATCTTTCAAATAGCGTATTATACCCGAGGTTGGTTGGTCAAAGACAACTTCCATGCCAAGCGGTGGAGACTTCTTATTGAGGTCCTTCCAGGTCTTAATTTCGCCGGAAAGGATCTTTCTGAGGTCGTCGAGCAACATAATTGTATCCGGATTTTGCCGATTTACAACCAGGGCAACGCCCCCTGTGGCAAATTTGCTCTGACTACCTTTGATCTTTAGATTATCGAGAACTTTCTGTTCCTCCGGTATCAGTCGGCGGGTGACGATCGCCATTGTTACTGAGTCTTTCAGCAGGGTATCAATAGCCTGCTCTTCGCTGGTGTAAATTACCTCAATATGGGCATTTTTATAAATTCCCATAAAGGCGGCCACCTCGGCGTCTACAAGGGGTCTGAGGGATTCATCGGCAGCAACTTTGATCGTTCCGGATGTAGGCGTTGTCAGCAACCTGCCGCGCTTGTCGCGTTCAATGCAGCCTGCAAACAACACTATCACGACGATCACGTTCAGTATTCTGCTCACGACGTTTTTTTGAAAATATTATATCCCCTGAATGCACCGTATGCAATGAGGATAATACCTAATGGAGTTAAATACTGCTTGGAGATATTTAAATATTCAGGTGGCTGCAAAAGCATCGCGATGCCTGCAGCCACATAGAATACTGCCATGAATATGCCGAAGTATCTCATGACAATTCAAAGTTTGTCACCTATACTCATCCAATACCTGGCCTTAGGTAGCAAGCTTGAATTTGACAGGTAATACAAAACGGCACCTTACAGCTTTTCCATTTTGTTTCCCCGGCTTCCATGGAGGCATGGTTGATATTACGCGTGAGGCTTCTTTGTCACATTCTGCACTAATCCCTTTCACAACCTTTATGTCGCTGATAACCCCTTCACGATCGATAACAAAGCTCACAAACACGGTACCTTCAGTTCCCATTCTTCTGGCAACGGCGGGATACTTCATATTCTTTTGAAGGAATCTTGCCATAGCTTCCAATCCACCAGGAAATTCAGCCTGCTGCTCCACGATGGTAAAGATCACGTCATCGTCGTTAGTCTCTTCGACTACTTCGGCTACGGGCTCATCGAAGACAACTTCTCCTGTGCCCTGAACGTCAGTAGGACCAACTTCATTTTGTTTGATCTCTTCAATAGTTGGCATTTCTTCTTCTTCCACGATCTCTTTGTCAGTGACCTTAGGAGGTAAGAACTTTATAATGGTCTTTACCGGAGGAGGAATATCCAACTTCGGAGGTGGAGGTGTATTCTGAATCGGTGGCGGCGGCGCCAGGTCAGTATACTTTATTGATTTCGCCTCGGTTAGTTCCGCCTGGCGCTGTCCCTTTACCCATTTTACCACATAAGGTGCAGCAAATAAAGCGGAGAGGCCAAGGATCGTGAACAACCATCCCAGCACAACGTGCTTGGAATATTCTTTGCGAATGAAATAAGCCCCATACTCCTTGTTACGGGACTCGAATATGATATCCTCCCAAAGGGTTTTCTTTAATGGTTCTGCTTTCATAAGTTAGATTCTGTTACGAGTTCTTCATCTACTGGCGTTATTTTCACCATTGCAAAACGTTTCATGTCCGTGATATTCATTTCGTCAAGGATGTCCACCATGTTTTTATACTTCGAATCCTTGCCAGGTTTGATCAGGATAATCATTCCCGGGATCTCGGAATTCTTTTGCGTGAGCACCTTGCGAATACCGTCTTTCGAGAAGTCCGTTATTTCGATCTTGGGATCGGTGATCCCCACATACCAATAGATCTTATCACTCGGACCCAGAATAAGCGTTACCACTTTTTTCTCGTTTACTTCCGGCGGCTTATCGCCCTCCTTTTCCTTCTCAGGCATGGTAAGTTCCATGGTCTGAGGCTTATTCAGCGTTGTGGTCAGGATAAAAAACGTGAGCAAGAGGAATGCCAAGTCCACCATAGGCGTCATATCTATCTTCGTAGATGCCTTTTTGACCCGGACTTTGCCGTCTTTTTTACCACCACCACCGCCTTGACTAATTTCTGCCATGTCAGTAAAATTTTAAATATTATGAACTTTTTTCAGGTCCTTTTTCCGTGTTCGTGATCAGGTTGAATCTGTTGATGTTGTTCTGAATGAGAATGTCCATCAGCTTTTCAACCACGGGATAATTCGAATCCCGGTCTCCCTTGATAGCGATACGAACGCTGGGATTGGCCATGCGTGAAAAAATTATCCAGTCCTTTAACTGGTTGTTAGCGGAATCAACGGGAATGCCCGGTTGGTCCACGAGCTTTCGCTCCTCCGGACTCATGTTGATATACTCCTTCAAATTTCCAATAGGCATTCCGAAACTGGACAACACGCCAAATCTCGCAGCTTCCTGGTCGGAAAAGGTGATTTGATAGTGTTCTCCATTGTTTTTCAGAAGTTCCTGGCGGTGGTATTTACCGTCCATGCTAAAGAAAACCTTGCCGTCTTTTGAAATCGTGATCAAGAGAATATTTGTCTCCGGAAGCTTGATATCGGAAACCGAAGATGGAGTGTCCACCGTTACCGGTTCGTCGGGCATTGCGGTGGCCGTCAACATAAAGAACGTCACAAGCAGGAAGCCCAGGTCTACCATAGGCGTCATGTCCAATGATGGTGATGTCCTATGCGGTTTTATATGTCCCATATTTCAGACTTCGTTTAAAAATTAACCGTTTTTGTAATCAATTAGTGCTTTTGAGTCGCTGTAAAATTCTGCACGATACTGTAGCCGGCTTCGTCAATTCCATAAGTCAGCTGATCTATCTTACTGGTAAAAAGGTTATAAAATATAATGGCCAGGGCTGATGTACCGATACCAAGGGCTGTGTTGATAAGGGCTTCAGAAATACCGTTAGCAAGGCCAACTGAGTCAGGAGCACCCGCCTGCGCCAAACCGGCAAAAGCCTTGATCATACCCAATACAGTACCTAATAGACCAATCAGTGTTGCGATAGAGGCGATTGTCGCCAGGATGACCAGGTTCTTTTCCAGCATCGGCATTTCCAGGGAAGTAGTTTCTTCGATGTCTTTCTGGATCATGGCGATCTTTTTCTCAGTTTCCAGGGTGTTGTTATTGGCTAGCTCGTTATATTTTAAAAGGCCGGCTTTGACCACATTGGCAATTGAACCTTTTTGCCTGTCGCATTCCGAAATAGCCTGAGAAATATTTCCTGAAGACACCAATGCCCGGATTTTTTGAACAAATGTTTTGATGTTGCCTTTGCCTTTTGCGCGACCGATCGTTAATGCACGCTCGATAGCGAAGGTGAGTGTCATTAATAAAAGCCCGATAGCCAGGGGTACCAGGAAGCCGCCTTTAAAGAAAATCCCAAAATAATCACCTGCAAGGGGGTGTCCGGCAGGATCGCCGTTTTCGAAGTGTGAGGGATCGCCTAGAATAAATGCCCAAACGACGTATCCGATAATAAGCTCTATAACAATTACAGACGCCGCGAATCCGGACTTTAAGCTGTCTGTCAAAGATGAAGAGGATTTAGTTGAAGCTGAAGTTGAAGTTTTCATACTTGAAAGATTGAATGTTAAAAGTTTTTTACTTGAAATTTTTACTTAAAAATACATTTTAGGTCGGATAAAACTATCCATTCAACTTGTCAACAGACAAGGGTAAAATGTGAGAACGGTGAAAAAGTCACACAAACCACAGATAAAACCTGTTTAAATGATAAGTTTCCGGTGGGCGATCGGTATTGAAGGAAGCCACAACGGTGAATTTGTAAGGTAATAGGCCGATTGAGTCACCCAAGCTAACCGGGCAAGAACTATTACCTTCACTGAATCGAAAATACCAGACTGAGTCAATTTGTTATTTTGAACAGCCCCAAATTTATGTTCTATAAGAAACAATCCAACTCTGCTCGCTACTCCAGTAACAAACAGCTTGTAGTATGATCGAATAGGAGTGAACGAGAATTTCATTTCAAAATGGGCCTGTTTTTATCACTACATCCTGAACAAAGCACTGTAATTACCATTGCCGCAAACTATATAAATACGTAAAAGGAAATTTATATTAAAATTGTAATAGTACCTTAGAATACTAAGGAAAAACAATCAAAAATGATAACGTGCTACGGGGCGTTGATCGTAGTGTTGGTATACAAAGTATTATACAAGGACGGAGCAATTAAAAAAGCCACGCGGGTGGCTATCTCAAAACTGGGGTAATTAATTACTACGTCCCCGGATTCGTTATTCGCAAATTGAATTTTGTTAACCAAAGGACCCGAGAAAGAGCTCAGGTCGCCAAACACAATTTGATCAAGAGGTGAGGCACTTATTGTAAGTTTACACTTGCTGTCCCTGTCAATGGCGTTAGCATCGGGCAATGAAAAAGTGAAAACAAAAGCAAGCATAATCACGTCCAGCATAA
>DATHIE010000199.1:0-2345 GCA_035316905.1 Chryseolinea sp.
CAACCACGCAATGAGATAAGCGCTGGTAACGTAGGATATTTAATCTCCGGCATAAAGGTGGCGCGAGAAGTTCATGTTGGTGATACGATCACCAATGCAATTAACCCCGGTGAACAGTTGAGGGGTTATGAACAAGTCAAGCCAATGGTCTTTGCAGGGATCTATCCTGTAGAGACTACGGAGTTTGAAGAACTTCGGGCATCCATGGAAAAGCTTCAGCTCAATGATGCATCGTTAGTTTGGGAGTTGGAAACTTCCGCTGCTCTTGGATTTGGTTTTCGATGCGGGTTCCTTGGAATGCTTCACATGGAAATCATCCAGGAACGATTGGAGCGCGAGTTTAACATGACTGTTATTACAACAGTTCCATCAGTTCAATTCCAGGCGTTCTTAACAGACGACTCACATCAGTTTATCAATGCTCCGTCAGAGATGCCGGATCCGACAAGGATTCAACGCATTGAAGAACCCTACATAAAAGCGCAAATCATTAGCAAGTCGGAATACATCGGTCCCATCATCAGTTTGTGCATGGACAAGCGGGGCACCATAAAGAATCAACACTATCTTACTACTGACCGTGTTGAGCTGTCTTTTGAGATGCCTTTGTCTGAGATCGTGTTTGATTTCTTTGACAAGCTGAAGTCTTTGTCGCGAGGTTATGCTTCGTTGGACTACCACCTGATCGGATTCCGTGAATCTGACATGGTTAAGCTTGACATTATGCTTAATGGTGAAAAGGTCGATGCGTTGAGTGCTATCGTTCATCGAGGCAAGGCTCAAGATTGGGGACGGAAACTCTGCGAAAAACTTAAGGAATTGATCCCGCGTCAAATGTTTGAGATAGCTATTCAAGCAGCTATCGGTCAAAAGATCGTTTCCCGGGAAAACATAAGCGCGATTCGTAAAAACGTTATCGCAAAATGTTATGGTGGTGATATTTCACGTAAACGCAAGCTGCTGGAAAAGCAGAAAAAAGGTAAGAAGCGAATGCGGCAGGTGGGAAATGTGGAGATACCGCAGGAAGCATTTATGGCGGTTTTAAAAATAGAATAAAAGGCAACCTGATAATTGACTGGTCTGCGATTATGAACATGCCAAAATCGGATTCAGGAATGATGGAAATACAAACAACGTACACGCTGATCGACGGAAAGAAAGTCTCGTCCGACATCAAGAATGAAATTGCTGCCCGGGTATCTCAACGCAAACAGCAGGGCAAGAAGATCCCGCATCTGGCAATTATCCTGATCGGCGATGATGGAGCAAGTCAGACTTACGTTGACAATAAAGTGAAGGCATGCAAGGCGGTCGGGTTTCACTATACCATGATGCGTTTTGCTGATACTATCAGTGAAGAGCGTCTGATGAAACATATCGATCATGTGAATAACGATGACGATGTCGATGGTTTTATCGTTCAGCTTCCATTACCTGGTCACATTTCCGTAGAGCATATCACAGAGAAGATTCGTTCGGACAAAGACGTCGACGGTTTTACTAATCACAATTTCGGAAGCATCATGTCAAAGAATCCTTTGTTGATGCCGGCGACCCCGTTTGGAGTGATGGAACTTTTGCGCAGGTATAATATCGAAACAGAAGGTAAACACGCGGTAGTTGTTGGTGCGAGCAGGATTGCTGGAGCGCCGTTGAGTATGATGTTGACGGAACAAGGTCACGCGACGGTTACGATATGCCACAGGTATACCAAGGATCTGGCCTCATACACCCGCGCTGCGGACATTCTTCTCGTGGCTGTTGGTAAACCTGGTCTCGTAACACCTGACATGGTTAAGGAAGGTGCTGTAGTCATTGATATCGGTACGACCCGGGTTGAAGGACCCGAATTTCCAAAAGGCTGGGCTATCAAGGGAGATGTTGACTTCAATGGGGTTGCCCCAAAGGCGTCATACATAACACCGGTTCCTGGTGGTGTTGGCCCGATGACAATTGCTTCTCTTTTGCTCAACACGCTTCGCGCCACCGAACTTCGTCATCCGTAGTTGATAACTACATTTTAATCAGTCCGATCGTGGAAACAAAAGAAAACGTTGTCGTTTCGCTGCCATTGATGGAGGACTTTTATACCATTCAGGGTGAAGGCTTTTATCAGGGTTCTGCAGCTTACTTTATTCGCCTCGGCGGATGTGATGTAGGCTGCGTGTGGTGTGATGTCAAAGAATCATGGGACGCTTCAGCCCATCCGTTGGTAAGCGTTGTTGAAATGGCCCGTAAAGCGAAAGACAGTGGCGCGCAAATCGTTGTAGTGACCGGAGGCGAACCCGTTATGTATGACCTTGCGGCTTTAACCGACAGTTTGAAAACAGTTGGACTCAACACAC
>DATHIE010000200.1:0-2676 GCA_035316905.1 Chryseolinea sp.
CCCAATGAAGGCGGCTCGTTTTTTAAGAGTTCTGCGATCTTATCTTGACTTTTCTTTAACTCCTTCATATACGCTTCAGTCAACATCGCCTTCTTCTGCTCATCGCGATTTTGAGAGGCTGCTGTATATTCCTCGTTTAGCCTTACGATCTCTGGCGATGACTCGCCTTCACGGATCAACGCTTGCGTCTTGCGAATGATTTCTATTTCCGGTGACCCCTTAACCTCAGCAAAACCATTAGGGTCGTTGCCATCAACGTTTACTTCTATATTGCTCTTAAACAAAATCACGTCGACAAACTGACGGTTAAAGAAATTGATCTTGTAATATCCCGGCTCACTCAAATTTACCTTCTTGGAGAATGTATAGTTGCTTTTGAGCATCACCGTATCCTGCCAACCCAGAGCGCCGTTCTTTATTTCTTGTATGATTATCTGACCTTGTTGCGGAAATCCGACTTTACCACTCACGGTAATCGACCACCCTGCGCTACCGCCATCTTCCTTAGTCGAAAAGGAACAGGAGAAGCAGAACAAAAACAATAAGAAACAAAGGGCAATCTTTCTACCTAGTGTATTCGTGAATAGTTTCGAATGATCTGGCCATACGTCACTTTTTATTAATCTATTTTCAATCCTCATACTTCCTCAAGTTTTTTGGTGATCAATTCATTTGCAACCTTCGGGTCTGCTTTACCCTTGCTTCTCTTCATTACTTCTCCCATGAACATTCCAACAATTCCTTTCTTACCGTTCTTATACTCTTCCACTTTCAAAGGAAATTCCTTCAAGACCTCATCGATAATTGGAATGATAGCATCGTGATTACTTTCCTGAATAAGATTCAACTGTTGTGCTACTTCGAGCGCAGACTTGTTTGGACTCTTCAACAATTCAAGAAAAACACGCTGGGATGCAACCGAGAAGCTAGTCTTGTTCGATTCTACCAGGTCCATCAGCTCCACTAGTACTTTCGGCGGAATGGGAAATTCATCTGCTGACAAGGAAAGCTCGTTCAAATATGACTTCACCGGACCCATTACCCAGTTTGACGCCGCCTTATAGTTCTTCGTGAGCTTGCATACCTCCTCAAAATACATAGCAACGTCTTTTGTGTCGGTCAATACATGAGCATCATACTCCGGCAGCTTAAACTCTTCAACGTATTTTGTATAAAGTTCCCTCGGCAATACAGGCAGAGAGCTTTTGATATCTTCCAACCATGTCTCGGATACAACAAGCGGACTAAGGTCAGGATCCGGAAAATAGCGGTAGTCATTCAACTCTTCCTTGGTACGCATCCCATAGGTCAAACCTGTTGTTGCGTCGAACGTTCGCGTTTCCGATAAGATAGCCTTTCCTTTTTCAATCTCTTCGATCTGTCTGTCTATCTCATGATCGATTGCGCGTTGAACGTTACGGATCGAGTTCATATTTTTCACCTCAACCTTCTTTCCAAATTCCTTGGCTCCGTTTAGCATTACGGAAATGTTGGCATCACAGCGCAGGCTTCCCTCTTCCATGTTTCCATCGCATATATCAAGGTAGCGGACAAGCTTACGGATCTCTGTGAGGTAAGCATAGGCTTCTTCGGATGTTTTGATTTCCGGCTGACTAACTATTTCAATCAGTGGAACGCCTGCCCGGTTGAAATCAACGAGCGTATCCATTTCGGCCGCTAAGTGCATAGACTTGCCGGCGTCCTCCTCGATATGAATTCGGTGAAGATTTATATTATGTGGGCCGTCCTTAGAATCGATGGTGATAAAACCACCCATACAAATCGGAGTACGATCTTGTGTGATCTGATAACCCTTTGGTAGATCGGGATAAAAGTAATTCTTGCGGTCAAAGATGTTAAAGCGGGTAATGGTTGAGTGACATGCCAATCCCATTTTGATCGCGTACTCCACCACGCGTTTATTCAGGCGCGGCAAAGTACCCGGATGCGCTAACGTAATGACACCCACATTGGTATTAGGCAGACTTCCATATTCTGTGGAATCGGTATTGTAGATCTTGCTTTTAGTAAGCAGCTGCGCATGGACTTCAAGTCCGATAACAGCTGTATATTTATCCCTAATCGATTTATCCATAGAAATTCAATTATGTCTTTAAATCACGATTTAAAGACCGCTCTTTCCAGTCTGATGATTCGTTCATTATAATCTCCCATTTTCAATAGAGCCCTCGAATTTTCGGCGGAGATAACATTAAGCTTGATAATTTCACTTTCAACCTTTCCAAGGCGAAGATCTACTGTAACATTCAGATTATCCACGCGACCAGTCAGATTATCAACGCGACTAGTCAGATTATCAACGCTGCCAGTCAGATTATCAACTCGGCCCGGGAGCGTTGCCACGGTTTCCGTAAGCACGTCAAATTTGTGCAACATTTCAGATAACAATTCAACGATTTTAGATTCATTTTCCATAACGGTAACGGTTTTTTTAATGTATCAATTTACGAGCTTTTTCTATAACAGCGTTTAATCCCTCAAGGTTCTTGCCTCCTGCTGTGGCAAAGAAAGGCTGACCGCCGCCGCCGCCGTCAATTTCCTTAGCCAGTTCTTTAACCATGTTACCGGCATGGAATGAATTCGTCTTGGCCAACTTCTCACCTATCATAACCGCCACCTGAGGCTTGTTGTCGATCTCAGCAGCAAGCACGAGCA
>DATHIE010000201.1:0-2363 GCA_035316905.1 Chryseolinea sp.
TCTACCCTCATTGTTATTAGGCGTATCCACGACCATATATTTCTTTGGCGCGCCTAAATTCGAGAACCTAAGAATAACTACATGGAAGACCTGCGGGATGATGATAGGTCCGTTGATCTCACTTCCCATAGGAAACAGGATAAAGTGGGAAGTAAGGCCACAAATTGGATATTCCATGATTTTCCCAAACTCAAATTTCTCCGATGTCGATAGCCTTAATTCTGTCAGGTCAGGGCTGGCGTATAATATCAGTACCGGGCTTCGTTTGAATTTTGGGAAAAGAACATGTTATATGCTAAACGTGGAGTATCTTTCAGCTACACGGAAGTTTGAAAATTACCAGTTTGAGTCCGATCTCGGGCTGTTAGGCGCCAGTTTCGGAATTGCGTTTAGATTCTATTAAACTAAACTGAGCTTATGAAGAGGTACTTATACGTAATAATATTCGCACTTATCAGCTTTGAACTCCTCGGCCAATACGCACGGAGCCCTGTTAAGGAAGTTAACATCTCGAAAACCCCCGCACGAACGGGACCTGCCAATCTCGAGATCAGCGACGTTACCTTTTCCGACGAGTATGGAAATAGTAACAGTGTCCTCGATGCCAACGAAGAAGCCGAAATAAGTTTTACGCTTTCAAACCGCGGCAAAGGCAATGCTCATTCACTTGCAGCCGACATCATTTCGTTAAATCCGATGAAGGGCATTGAACTTTTGTTCAAGAAACATCTGGGAGACCTTTTCGCGGGCCATAGTATACGCATAGCCTTACCGATACGCGGAGTTCCCTTCCTTGAGACCGGAAAAGCGGAATTGGAAATACGTGTCGAAGAGGCAGACGGGTTTGATTCCAATCCTATCAGAGTTGTTTTCAATACGGAGCGGGTAAAAATCCCAGAAGTATCTATAGCTGACTACAGTTTTGCGGGCATTGATGGCGAAACCGTTGGATTAGGCCATCCTATTTTTCTAACCGTCATGCTTCAGAATAAAGGACAAGGCGAGGCGATGGACATACACGCTGAATTTAAGACGCCTGATAAAGTGTTCCCTGCCGCGGAATCAACGTTCTACATGGACCGGTTACAACCCAACGAATCCCGAAGTATCACTTACGAATTCTTTGCCAATAAGAAGTACGATGGGGAGGAGATCCCTATCGAGATTTCCATAACCGATGGCCGTGACAAATTCCAACAGATCCATACGCTGAATGTGCAACTGGATCCGAATTCAATTCCAACTCAAACCATAACCATTCCTGCAAAGATTGGGGCTCCTGTCCCAATTGAAAAAATTTCCATGAGATCGGATGTCGACGTGGAAATTCCATCGACAGGAAAAGTGGTAAAAAATCGATTTGCGTTGATCATCGGCAATGAAGACTATGGAAAATTTCAGACTGGATTACAGTCAGATCAAAATGTTCTGTTTGCACGAAACGATGCTCAGGTGTTTAAAGAGTATGCGGTGAATACGCTTGGTGTGTTGGAAAAGCATACGTTCATGCTCACCGATGCTACACGCGGTCAGATGAGCAGGGAAATTGAAAGAATTACCGAACTGGCAAAGCTTACGCCCAACGCGGAGATAATTTTTTATTATGCTGGACATGGGCTCCCTGACTTCGAAACCTTTGAAAGCTATCTTGTTCCCGTCGACGTCGCCGCCTCGAATCTTAGTGATGCCATCAAACTCAAAGACCTGTATTCGAAATTAGCGTCTTCAAAGGCAAGCAGAATAATGGTTTTCCTGGATGCGTGTTTCAGCGGTGGTGGTCGCGGAGAGAATGGACTGTTAGCCGCAAGGACTGTAAAGATCCGTCCCAAAAGTGATATCGTGGAAGGAAACATCGTGGCGTTCACAGCCAGCAGCGGCAAAGAAGTATCGTTGCCTTTTGAGAGCCAGTCGCACGGACTATTCACGTATTACTTGTTAAAGAAATTACAGGAAACGCAAGGCAACGTGACCCTCGACGAATTGGGTCAGCACTTAGAGCAGGAAATTCCAAAGGCCTCCCTGCTCGAGAATGGTTTATTACAAAGGCCCCAAGTATTGGTGTCGCCCGACCTTGATGAAAAATGGATGTCATGGAAATTCTGACAAACATGAGACTGGCCAGTGTCGCTGGCGTTGTGGCGCTTTGTGCTGGGTGCTGTTTTGCGCAGGAGACGAAAACGGTGGAGGGCATCAGAGGCGAATGGATAATCTCAAACGACATTACTCCGATCCAGGCACGGGCAAATGCCATCGACCAGGCGAAAGCCGAGTCGCTTAGAAAAGCAGGGGCCACCGAGTACGTTGCCGAATCAAGTCTGCTTTACAAAACCGAGAAAGACAACAAGCTGGAAGGAGACATTCAC
>DATHIE010000202.1:0-8990 GCA_035316905.1 Chryseolinea sp.
ATAGTCATAGGTAAATTGAAAGGTTTTTACCGTCTTAACATTGGGAATTGTCCCCGACATAACCGCGATGCCGTTTAGCTTTCGTCCATTATAGGTAACACTGCCATAAGAATCCTGACGGTCATTTGAAGAGGAAAAGAATATGGACCCGTCCGGGAATTGAATTTGCTCAAGGTACTTAGTAATAATACTGTATTCAGATGATCCCATGTCACTCGGGTATGGAGGATCAAGTTCACAGGTTAAGTTTGGTGGCGTTCTTGAAACAACGATTCCGGCGTTAGGCGTGGTTTCAATTCCAGACAAAGTCAGACTGGTATAAGTAAACCGTATGAAACCGGGTTGCTTGACAGACCTGATTTCAGAAACATACCACGTAGAATAAAATGGCGGGCTGTAAGATCCATCACCCAATGGGGTTGTCCATTCTGCATCTGAGTTTTTAAAGACAAACTCCAAACCGTCCGGCGTTGAAATTACCCATTCTGTTTTTCCCGCTGCGAACGGATGATCAATTTTCAAATCCTGAAAGGGAATAATGACTGGCTTTTTATCTATGTCAAAATAAATTCTCCCAGAATAACCCGCAAAATTAAAATAGAACACGTCCGGTTGAAGATCCTTCTCTCCCGAAGCTACTGCGAATTGGAAATCATGCTTTTGTGAAGCTTGATCAACAACACCAAGCACAGGCGGACCGGTAGCCCACGTCTTCATTGTTTGCCAGGTATCCCATTGGCCACGATTAAAGTATCCGTTGGTGGACTCATCGGGTTTGCCTCGCATTACGCGCGTAATCGCCCCGTTAGCATTTAGATTCCAGCCTAGTCCTACCCAGGATGCAATCTCTTCAACCTTGATCCCACTGGCATGATAAGAAAGCGAGATTGGTAGCTGCATATCATTTACGGCAATGGTATGGAGCGGTATGTCAATTTGTGGCGTGCCTGTATTATAGTTTACAGGGATCTGAGCATACTTTCCGAGGCTTGCTGCCTGAGGGGATGGTGGAATAACATCAGGCTGAGCGGGCGTTTGACCGCTAACAAATGAAACTGATGCCAGGAAAATAAAGGATACAACGAAACTTTTATTCATATTAATAATGGTAGCTAACTTGAGTGTAAGGAATTACAACTCCACTAAACTTTCACGACAACAACATCCTTATACAATAATATTCCAACTAAAATTTTGAGAATGAAATACCATAAGGGGGGGGATTTTACTTTCCAAAAGGCGAGTAGTAGTAGTTCTCATCATTCCATCAATAAAGAATGCGCGCATGACGTTCAAATAATAATGACATCTGAACTTCGTGACAATTAGCATTGTGGGGTAAAAGGGAATGGATTTAGTCGACGTTACTCTTATTTATACCCGATAAACCAAGGTTGAAACTTGCGGTGTTTCAATTCACATCCTACATTTGATACGCTTTGGTGTTCTTTTGCAATGAACCTTTTGGTGAGCAATTCGGGAGTAAATGTATTCTCGACGACCGAACTGCATGAGTATCTGCTGTTTGTAACTCTGAGATTGATCCCTGCCGGATCACTTGTAAATATTTGATAATCAAATATTTATCTTGAATAAAGCTCACAAACAACGCTTTGTGGGCTTTTTTATTGGTCGAACAATTCCCTAGTTACAAAACTTACAAAAAAGGGGTATAACCCTCAATGTTCAATGCAATGACCACTGCAAAAGTTTTTCTCGAAACAATCTTGCGAGTTGGAATCACGCACTCATAGGAAAGATCTTGGTGACATAGATTTCAGATTATGACGGAGGAATAATGGAGCCAAGCGATGGAAGAGAGTCCTATTTTCGTTTTTTCTTTCCCATCAGCTTCTTTGGTCTGCCCGGCTCCTGTGCGACCGGTATTACCGCATCGTGAAAATCTATTTCTCCGGGAACAGGATTGAGTCTGTTTTTTGAAGTATAGATTACGTGGTTACGGCGATCGAGTACAATCAAGTACAGAGCATGCTGCAGAATTTTTTTTAAATTTTCAGCCGTAATTGTAATTGAATAAAACCCATTTTCGCTTGTCGTGCTTGAAAGCGATCCTTCGGAGATTTTGGAACGTGTCAGTTCCATTTTCTCATCCTTAACGGCTATCATAGCGGTAAATCCTGGGAGTGACTCGCCGGAAGGTGTGAACACATAACCTTGCAGACGCCATCCATCTTTTGGTAAAGGTTCAGCTTGCGTCTTTAGAATGTCCAGGCGGACATCTACTGCTTTGCTGACATTAGACGTTTGAACCATTTTTGCTTCCAACTTTTGTACGCGCGCGTGGTTCCTCCCGTATTTGACTGTCAGCCTTTTTAGCTCGTTCTGTTGCAATTGAAAAAGGACATCGCGACTGAGTTTGAAGAACTCAAGACTTTCCGTCGTTTGATTGTCCAATTGTTCCTGAGCATCAAGTATAAGATCAAGCTGATCGTTTTCGTTGGGTTGTTTCCTTTTCATAGTGAGCATTTATTTCAAATCAGAATTTTGGGAAGTTGTATTGTTCATCCATTGAGTTTGCATTGTGCTTGCTCAGTTGGAATTCGATACCCAGTGCGCGGCATGCGATATTGTTGAGTTCTGTGTTTAGGAATTTTCGCCGGAATATCCAGAATGGAACGACAATACAATGGGTTGATTGATTGCTTACGACCGTATTCAAGTATGAGAAAGACATAAGGGAAAGAAGCGTTAAGGTAAATCCATCCGTAAACCTGTTGTCATTGCAACGAACAGTTGGTGCCAATAAAAAAGTATTAAGCAACACCAGATCATATGTTGCAGGTGTTTGTGGAAGTGCGGCGACAAGTCCTGCGCATTCAGATTGATTATTTACGAAAGCGACATCATCCAATGAAAAGATCAGCTGTGAGCTTAAGGCAATGTCACGGTCAAAACTCCGCATGTCAAGGGTTGTCTGATTGGTGGAATACATCACTTTCCCGGAAGGAAATAGTTGCAACAGCAATGCAAGGGCCGGTGACTGTTGAGAACTTGTTCCAATTAAAGCAAGCACAGCCGCAGGGCTCACGTAACCCCAGTTGCGTGACGGAACGATTATATTGATCAAATCCTTTGAAAGTCCGACGTTCAATATAAGTACAGAGCCAGCAAGCTTAGAAAGTGATGATCCTTTGTAGATTCCTTGTGAATTAAATTGATTGCTCACTGCAGACACCGGACCCAACGCAATCAAAAGCAAAGCATGTCCAAGTGGTTGTGAGACGATGTTATCATGAATTCGAGCCGCCGGAACGGTGTCTTGCGCCGTTATTAATCCTGCAACGGCGCTGGTACCGGTACTTAATCCTGTCTTGGCAGGTTGTGGAAGTCTGAACGCAAACAGGATGACAATACCACCACGCGGACCTGCCTGCTGATTTCTTTCGTTGCTTAACTCAGGTCCGTTATTGATAATCCGGTTATTGATGATATCAACCTTTTCAGCAATAAGAATAAAAATACCGCATACTGGCTGTGGTTGAAGTTTCCCATTTTCCTCCAACCAGTTTTCTCTGATAATGCAGTCTTCACACATTGCAAGGCTTATCCCTGACACTGGCAACTCCGCTGACAAGATCTGGATTTCTTTCGGATCAAGAATTTCGCGTACACAATACTTAATATCGTTTTCGACAATAAGTAGATTCTCGATATGGATCGGTGCATCCTTGTTACTTGGTTCAGGATGAACGACGGTTCCAACTCCAGAAAGACCCATCTCGCGTATTTCATTACTTTGAATCGTAATATCATATAAGAAAACAGAGAAGGCGTCAAGATCGTGCGTCGGTCTATGTACATGACCAAGTGTGATGCCATTTCCTTTGCCACCAAAGATCTCATTTCGAAGGATCGTCACCCGTTCGGACCCACCACCTATCTGAATTCCACCCAATGTGTGAATCTCCGTGATCAATCCACCTGGAACATAGTGAGCGACGTAACCTAACGAAAGGAAGATAATGTGTCTAAACTTTTCATTTTTTTCGTAAGTCTTCTTCAGAGCCTCGCAAGGTTCAAACGGATCAGGTGGCGAATCCGGACCGGGATTGTCAGGATCTTCTTCCCGTTTAGGCGCAGCAATCTTCACAATCCGATTTTGCTCTATTAATACTCCGTCAGCAAGAGAAAAGATTGCAACATCGCCGCCATCTTTGTCGAACATACCGATCTGATTGAACAGTATTTTTATGCTGTTATCTCCACTCACTAGTGGTTGCAAGTCGACGCGAATCGCGTGAATGAACGCAAGTATCCGGTTGTCGCGTATTGTAATGCCCTCCGATACTCCCAATTTTGTTGTCGATATATCCCGAACCAGTACAGCCATGCCGTTAAGGGTGAACATGGTCATGCAATCCAACTTTATCTTCTGCGAATTTTCGATGAGAAAAATTGGTTGATTGTTACCTTCTGCGGCTCGAACGATAGTCTGTTCGCCACAACCTGTGATGTGAATTTTCCTTCGTCCCCTGACAACCGCATTTGTTTCATGTATACCTGCGAGAACACAGATCTTTCCTCCTTCTGCGGGCAAACTATCAATTGCCTCCTGGATGGATTGAAAGTCACCTTTGCTGTTTACCCCATCGCCGACTGTGAAAGTGCAACAGCACTCCTGCTCTGTGAGAGGTCGGAATGGCCTGCGGCAATCGTGAATAATACTTCCCTGGACAGAACCGCCAGTTAGTGTCCATTCAATAATTGCAAGCGGAGCAAAATAGCGCCTCACTCCCATTGGACGTGCACCCTTCTTCAGTTCCCAAGGAACAATCACATCGGGAGTTTCCGGACGTGCTGCAATGACCCAATGATCTTCGGCGACAGGTTCCATCGCACGATCTGTCGTCCATTTAGAAAAGGTTATCTGAAGGCCAGTGTTGCCAAGAGTAACGGGTGTATCCTCAACAAATGGGATTTCCTCAGGTGAAGTAAGGTCCGTTCCGCGATTCCAAACACGAAGGAAAAAATAGTCAACCGCCGGAAGCCATCCATTGCCAAAACCTGCTGGCAACGGATCTTCTATTGTAAAAGATTGCGTATCCGGATTGTATGAGCCTGCGACCCGGTTAATAAATCCGCTTTGAGCAGCAAGTCGTTCGTCATTCGGGAGTACTGCATCGCATGCGAGTATTTCGACTACTTGTCCTGTCATCGGCCAGTGGTATTGATCCTTCGGCAATGTCTTCATGACAATTTTTTTGCTGAGTGGATCAATCTTCACTCTATAAAGCGGAGAAGCGTTATCATAACCCCAGGTAAATTTGTCGGGCGCGGTTATTTGTACACGAATAGCCTGATTCTCCGCTCCCAGATAACCGCCAGCTATAGATGGAGAGCAAAGGTCTTCAGCGGCCTGAGCTCCAGTAAAACCAACGGACATTTTAATATTTCTAATCCGTTCATACTGTTTGTTTACATGTCCGAGATGATCATCTTCCCACTTCGTCCTGAGCTTTTTCCAGGATATTGCACATTCAGGCGAGCCCGTATCGGTAAAGACATCAACGCGCCGCATATTCCTCAACCTCGTCGTTGTGTCGAATGCATTCAAAGCAACTTCGAACAACGATGAATCTTCAACTGCACAAATGGCTTGTTGCCATGCATGAAGGTAAACGAGATCGTAACGTATGCCGGCAGGGAGGTCGTTGGGAGTTGGCGTTGGGTACTTGGCAGGGTCGAGGGTGAGCCAGTCCCGCTGATTGAGGAAGGTCTCAAATGTTTCTGCAACATTCCTTGCAGTTTTTGTCTTTTCCATTTCCCACCGAATACCTCCGAGGTAGATGGAACCATTATGAATACCAAAGTCGTAGTTCGGAATATTATTGACTAAGTCGACAATCTTGAATCCTTTATCGGGACTTCCATAACCACCAATGACATCCGTTTGTGTTCGTCGTTGAACTTCATCTTCAATCCGTCGACCTTCATTGTAGTCGTCGTCGGTAAGTACGCGACCCTGCTGCATTCGAACACTGCTATAATGCTTGCGCGGATCAAAGGCTACTCGTGAGATGTCAAATGTTGCCATGGTATTGAGAATAAAAGTTTGCTAATGATTTATGAATGATGGAATCAAACCGAAAGGCATGTATTCTTCAATCTTTGTTTTCAAGCCTTGTTTTTTCAAAGGATTGAGCAGGTGATTGAATGCTCCCATCTCTGATGTATTTTCCGCTCCTTGTCGCAACGGTTCAGGGGCAGTCTCTGTAATTTGTCCATAAGCTGGCTGACCAAATCGTCGCGAACCGAACCAATGATCCTGGCTTATTGTGAACAGAAATGATTCATACGGCCGTGGTAATCGGCTAACCGGTGGCGTAGGCGCAGCGCTAAACCGGAAGCATCCGGTTTGATTGTCTGTCACCGTTGCTACACCAGTGATAATCACTCCGGAGGCATAAAGCCTGTGTACCCCAAGATCTCCTAAAACCGTGACGTATTCCATTTCCACAAAACCTGAGTTGATCTGCAATGCTGCTTTTGTGTTGTCAATAGATTGAATGATGGTATCTTTGATAATGACTTTGTCTTCTATCAAACCGACGGGATCGGGAGCTGCTGACGTAGACACAGGTCCGAGAATACTTCTTTCTATACAAAATGTTTCTATGGAACCTTCAATAATGAGTTCAACGGGGAAGATTGTATTGCCGAGAACATTATTGTCTCCACCTGGATCAAATGTGCAGTTCCGGATAACGACGCATTCGAAGGCACCGCGAATAAAAATTTTGAAATTGCTGTTTCCGGGTGATGCGATCCAAAGACCATCAAGTATAAGTCTCGCATTCGTACCGGCGCCGGATGAAAGTACCCAATCAGCCTGAAGTTGTATATAGGGCCTGCGTTGATTGGCAACCTGCAAAGTGAAGTCAGCTATGGTTAGGTGATCGGCTGTAATTGAATATGATCTGTTATCCTCGATCTGCACCACTCCGGTGGAAATCATCTCCCCAGCTCCAATTGGTCCACCACCCGGGAGGATCACCAACGTTGGTTGAGACGTCTCCACTTTACTACGTGTATATGTTCCAGCACCTACTTCACCCGAAAAACCATAGTGATAGGTTACGCATACAGGTGGAACGGATGCTCCATTAAGATACTTCAACCGACCTTGCTCAGCATCGATCGCGAGTAGCTTCTGTGAAGGGTTGATAGACCATGCTGGATCCGGAAGAAAAGCTGCAGTAATAACTTCTTTTTCAATTTCCTTAAGTGGGCTTCCTTCCGACGCACTAAGTGAGCCGGGTAGCAGCTTATTTTTTCCGCACCCGCTAATTATCGTGAGCGTTAGTAGCGGCAAGTAGATCGCAGTACTTGTCAACTCCGCCGCATTGGAGAAATTTGTGATCATTGTGAACAAACCAGTTTCACTTTTGAAAGTATGTCCAATGATTGTGCGGAGCTCTGCTGCCGCCAGTGTGGTAAGACCATGATTGGTCTCGAGATCCACAATGTGTTCGTCAAGGATCATATACTCGGCATGAGCAAGCAGCCTGCAACGTATCGGCTTTGCTACCTCCCATTCGAGCGCGGAATGCCAATCTTCCCAGCCCGAAATACTGACGGGTCTGTTTGTTCTGCTGAAGAGTGGAATATTCCTTCCTGAAGGATCAAACATAAAACGAATGCCATCACCGAGAGGAAACGGATCTGATTCGTTTACGACGTAGGAAGGAAGTGTGTAGAGATGGAAATTCAGTTTTGATATGCCGTACCTTCCATCAAGACCCCTAGGTTTGCGCATATCCGGTAGGTGATAATATTCTTCGAATGGTCCGCCTGTTAATTCGCTGCCAACAGTTGACCGAAGATCAGCCCATCCACCGGGTAAGGTTCCGGTGAAACGACCAGCAAGTCTTGCAGGATGTGCATCAAGACCATGACGGGCGCGTACCAATCGTTGGAACGCCTCTACCAGTTTTCCATCCCACCCACTTACGTCGCTAATAAGTTCTTCAAGTACACGTGGTGTTCCATTGTTTCTTCTGTAGTAAATGGTCTTCGCAACATCGATCCGACGCGCCCGCGAAAGTTGTGCGGTCAACAACCGCGTACCTAAAAGATCACCTATGTAGGGCACAGCCCAATCGTCGCAAAGCTCTATGAATTGATCATCCCACAAACGATCCTGGCTGCGCCGAAGTATTGCCGCTTGCGTCGCTATGATTTCTACCAGGCTGCGCAGCACTCCCGGATTCTCGGCAAGACCATCCTCATGACGATAGATGGTTGGGATCATATCCCAAATCTTTTCAGAGTAGTATCTGATGAAAAAGTCGTTCGCTTCACGATTAATTGTCATCTTCACTATTGTTTAGTTGAATACCGGATGATCCGAATTCAAAGTATTGGCCTGCTTCTGGTTTGATACCGTATGGGTGGAACGGTGCATTATTCCATCGTATGTTGCGAACAGATTTCGTTCCTTCAACTGAAAGTATTGCGCTGAAGATCCGACTTCTGAACAACGGCTTGCCTATGCCCATTACGCTTCTTGATAATACTCCCCACTCCGGATTCGTAAGAGCCGCTTTTACATCCTTCAACACATTTTCCTGAATGAGGCGCGGGTCAATTTGGATATCAATACTTATCGTTGATATTGAAGGTACGGCTGGTGATACTTGAATTGGTGTCGAGGGTTCGGTCACTGATAGAAGCCTTTCGATAACCTTCTCTTCTATTCCGTCGTCACCTATATACCAAATCTGCACGACTGGACTTTGTCGTGTTCCATCCCAGCGCCATTCTGCAGCTACTACATCGACGCCAGGGACATTAGCTGTCACTGCTTCCATATCCAGCATCGATACAGCCCGACCTAACGTAAGAACAGAGCGTGGCGCGTAAAGCCGTATGCTATTCGAACTCTCGGCGTCCAGACCACCAGCAGCAGGTAACGGATTGCTTACACGCTGCAATCCCTTTACGGGAGTCCCTATCTGATTTATTACTCC
>DATHIE010000203.1:0-20005 GCA_035316905.1 Chryseolinea sp.
CATCGACAGCAACAAGCCGGCCGTCCAGTGTCCCAACGTATACCCTACCCTTGTAGAGTGCCAGGCCGCGGTTCACCACATCGCAGCAGGCCTTTTCTCCCCATCTGCCGTTCACTTTTGGATCGTAAGTCCAGATCAACTTTCCATTTCGCGCGTCGATTGCGAAAACTTTGCTCCAGGGTCCGCTGACAAACATGATACCATCCATAACAAGCGGCGTAGCTTCAATACCACGCGTAGTCCCAAGGTTCAGCGACCACGCCAATCCAAGCCTTCCGACATTGTCTTTGTTGATCTCATTCAACGAACTGAAGCGGTCCTCTGCATAGTTCTTTCCGTAGGTCACCCAGTTATCCGGGTTATCATCCGCGTTGGCGAGGAAGGCATCGTCAATGGATGATGTTACTTTTTTGATGTGCGCTTCAGACGCGGGTGCAGGTTTGTCATCACAGCCGGTTAGAATGATCGATAGAATAATTACGATTGATAAAGGAAAATATTCCCTCAATATGCTGGAAGATTTCATGACGCGGAGTATGGTTAGAAATTCAGATCGTCTTAGAGCCTTCATTCTCCCTAACTGCCGATACTTGTTGTACCAACGCGCTTTCTTCCGAACCCCAGACCTGATGAAGTTATTGAAGTTAGTACATTTATCAGGATATTGTTTTGTAGATCATTGGATCAGGAAGTTCCTATGCCCGAATCTCAGACGATTCATCCTTGAAAGACTCCCTTGACAATCAACTGCACCATTTCCAACTTACCGATCGGTTCCAATAGGAATATAAAAAGGTTAACGGCAAGGGCAAGGTAGGTCCCAGGATGCTTCAGTTTCCCGTATTTCCAGGCTACTAAAAGAAGGACGCCCAGCGTCAGGACCTGTGAAATAAAAATTGGAATCATGATGTCGATGTTGGGCCAGTCCTTACTGTAAATGCCAACATATACATTTTGAATTCCACGCCCAAGTGCTGGCATTATAATCAGAAACACCGTAGAGATTAACCACCATGCGTGGTTTTCCGTTTCCCTTCTGTGGATAATGCTTTTTATTACGGCATACCCAAAGGCAGTCATCATTACAACTTCTACTACGGTGACTCCATAGAAAAACCAAGGCTGAAAAGGTCCAAACCGGTCCGGAAGTTCCGATGCAGTTTGAGCGTTCACAATATCTCTATTCAACATGCTCAACGCTGTTAAGCAAACACCGCCAGCGAGAAACATCCCAATAATTCCATTCGTTCTGTGCCTGTCGATTCGTCCCCGAGTAATAAAGTATGGTTGAATGATTAGGAAGACATACCAAGCCGTTCCAGTCCAATAATGTACATGTACGGACCATGCGTTATCCGAAAAGTCGCCCCAATAATCTTTGAAGATGCCAAGTTGCATCAGGATCATTGGAATGAACATCCATTTATGTAAGTCTCGATACTTTTCTAAGCCCATGGTGCTATTGTAATAAATTTACAGCAATGCGGGCAAATATAAGTCGCCTGGGCCGGAAAGTTGGAAAATGATATGGTCCCAATAGTCGTCCCATCAAAAGACGCGTCCGGCTCTAAAGCAACATGCTTTACTCTAGAATATTTGTGTCGTTCTTCGATCGCTGCAGCGCAATCTCTTGCATTAGAAGGTATAAGCAAATCGCGGCGATCACTCCTGCTCCCAATGTAATCACAACTAGATTTAAGACTCCACCGTATAGTTCTGTCAAAGACTCATTCGAATACGTTTCTGCGTCCGTTAAATACGTCGAGCCAAAAGCAACGAAGTTATTCACGAAATGAATCAGTATGCATAACGTTAACTTTTTAGTGTCGTAATAAACCCAGCCTGAAAAGATTCCAATTACTAAAGCTGCAATAAATTGCCAAGGATTTAAGTGAAGAACACCAAAGAGCATACTTGAAATGAGAATAGCTTTTATGGGCGAATATCCTTTCAACAACCCATCAAGAATAATCCCCCTAAAAATTAATTCCTCGATTACCGGCGCTGCAATGACAATGGCTAAAATGAATAAACTCCATTGCGGCTAGCTAATTCAAGAAATGCTTTTTCCATGAATTCAGGCACTGGTATCAAACTTACAATGGGAATAATGATCCCGATTTCCAAAGCGAATACTGCTACAGAAACTAAAATCATCATTTTGCCAGAACTAAAATCAAAATTATAATCACCAATACCCGTTCGTTTTTTTCTCTTGACATGAGCAATCAAAAAGGCCGATCCCATTGACAAAAGATAATACATCAAGAACGAATGTTCCTTTCCTGTAAGGGTATTCAGTAATATACTAACTGGACTAAACACTATCATGGAGAGTATGGCTATTCCGACAATTCCCCAGGCTTGTTTGATAGTAGGATAAATTGCTGTGCTTTCTTCTGTCATTTGATTTTAAGCATTTGTAGTCAATGGTTACCCCGTGGTCCAGATCGTAAAAAAATTCGCTTTGGCTAACTAAACCACCTAACGTCCAAAATTTAAATAGTGCAACATTGCGATGATTTCTTGAAAGAATCCCATCAACTACTTAGTTCTGTATAAGAACAGATACACACTTCCACTCCCCGCAAATTGACCGTCCGTTTCAGAACTAAACTTAATTCCAAGTGTGATCCGCTTTTTGGGAAGGTGCTCGAATAAATTATTTGTTTTAAGCTGCTCTCTTTCCTCATATAAATCATTTGAGCGCAGGAGTGAATTGGAGATCACTTGCCCATCGGTGGCATTATAAAGTTCGACCAAAGCAAAATTCGTGCTGTTGACAACGTAGGGGTCGGCTACAAAAACAACTGAGTCAACATTCGGATAATTTCTGATATCAAATGTGGTAGGTCCAGAAACGATTACGGGGTTAGAGCTGACAGAGGTTGCCCCGGTTCCCATATTTATTTGGATTTCTTCACTTACTATGCCGCCTTCACCGTCGCAAACGTACCTGGTTATCTGGATTTCGGATGCATCAAGGGTTCCGTTTCCATTTGTATCTATGCCAGATGTTATTTTGACTCCCCCATATACACAATTCGCGCCAGGTGTTTCATCTATTACATTCACCAGACTTGTTTTTCCATCAATCGCATTGCAGACATAGTTTGTCGCTGTAATTTCATTGCTGTCCAGAACTTCATTCGAATTCTTATCAATTCCGGCATCAATTCTTGTTCCCCCGGTTTCACAATTAACACCTGGATTTTCAGTTGAAAGGCTTATAAGACTGTTAAGACCCACATCATTTTGACAACCGATGATCGATAAAAGAATGCACAGATAAGCTAAACGGTTTTTCATAGAATAATTTATTTATTAGTACAACTTAAAGTTTAAATGACCTTCTTTGGAACACACTGCCACGCGTTTGAGAATAAGCTATGGTTGTCAGCTGGGCATTATTTCTTTTTTTCATTAGTGGTACGAATTTCTCGTTCATAAAATTCTCCAACCTTATTATCGACTTTGTTAAATTCCTGCTGCTCCGATCGCCACGAACATTCAACGTAATTGACCACCTTCTTTTGAAGAGGAATTGTTCTGCATGTTGAACCTATACAGACGTCAAGGCTATCCTTATACCACGTAACCTGCTTTAAGGAATTGGGTTCTAACGACAATTGAATTGTGTCGGCAACATTTAGGTCAATTGGGTCAATCCTTTCCTTCTTTACTCTTCTGTAAAAAGTAACGGTAATGGGCTCAGGTCGGTTGTACTTTATTTCATCCTGATGTCGTTGATTATATTCGGCGATATAAGATAACAGCGTGTTCTTTTTCGATTTTCTTTCTTCTTCGTCATATAAGGCTAAGAGTTCCTCGTCTTTTTTTAGAATCGTTTTTAGAGTCTCCTTATCCAATAGATAGACATTGCCATTATTGATATTCAAAACATAAGGATAGTCTCCATCAATTTCGATTATTGCTGCAGCTAAAGCACCACCAACTAGTCCCACTGCCACTCCTGCTCCGGCCACAGTACTTCCATTGTTAACCAGTGAACCTTTGAAATAGCAATAACGACCCATCCCATGCATCCTTTTGAAATTAAGTGGTCCTCCATAAACGACCTCGTTTATATATACAGCATCTCCATCATAAACCCCCCAAAATTTTTTCAGGTCTCGCCTTTTGGTGGCCGTGTCCAAAAGCATTACTCTGTAATCTGCCGTACCTCTTTCAATTTTGTCGTCGCCAGACTTACATAATATGATAAACGGACTTTGAATAGAGGGGGCGTTGTTAAGAAACTCCTGGAAATCTCTGTAGATTCCTTTTTGTGGCTTGGTCGCCATCAGAATTGGCGGTTTGTCTTGAGCAGAAACAGAGATGAGGGTCAACATTAGCATTGACCAAAGAAGAAATTTCATAGTTAAATTTTCCAAAATATATTGCAACGGCATTCTCTTAGTGACATTCATTACTTCATCTTCCTTTTTGCTAAAAATGCAGAAATTATTCCCCCTGCTATAATTCCTATTGGAATTATAGGCTTGTCCGGAAAAATTATGTAGGATGTCAGGGCAACCGCCACACCGATGCCAATTTTTATTAAGGCTAAGTTGTAAAAAGGTTCGGCCGCTTTACTGACATCTCTTTCCCTTTCAATTAAAGTATTGTATGCAACCTCCCGCGCAAGTTTCTCTGGTATGCCCTGCTTCTCCAGTCGCGCATAAATTGTCTCGGCATCCAGTCCTGAGTTTTTAAGTCGCAGTCCCATCAGGTAGGCCTTTTTCCTTAATTCGCTTTCAGTAAGTTCTTCTTTTGATTCTTCCATATTGATTAGTTCATTAGAGCCAACAGCGGATAGCAGTTATCTAGCTGAATCCATTTCAATTTCCTTTATCCTATTAAATCCTTCATAGTCACTATAGCCTCTTTCAACTGAATTAATCTCGCCTTTTTCCAACAGTTCTTTTAATTCTGTTTTGGTGTAAAATAACTCTTGGGTCACGAAGTGGTCATCATCATTAAGCTTTGTAATAAAGCCGAAGTATTGAAGGGTGTTAGGATAAACTATCACTGTGTCGCTTTGAATGCGAGCAATTCTTAAAAAATAGTAATATGTACTGTCGTTGATATCCTTCCTTATTCTGTACACATCTCCAACTTTTGGATCAGCAATAAAGACCGCTTTTTCTTTTTGAGTATTAATATTTGCAAACACTAATGTTGCGACCAGCATTGAACATATTAGCAATCCGGAATATAGATAGATAGGTGTCCTCGTTACAGATTCAAAATGTTTTACTCTCGGATTAAAATTATTAGGTTTACCACATTTGGTACAGTAGACTTTTGATTCCTTGCTGCCAATTGGAAAAAGAGGTATCCAAAATAGATGGAAGTAATCTCTGTATATTTCAAACTCAAGGCCAATCGAATTACATGTCGTGCATGAGCCTACATGGTCTGAGGTCTTTTTAATTTTAGCCTTTCTTCTTCCGTAAATAAAAATCATAAACGAGCTTGGTTTTGAAAACAACTACATACAACGTCCGCGTATCAGCCATATGGGTTATGTCTGGAATGCCACGCCTCTAAATATTCATTATAACTGCCAAGTAACCAGCGGCGAAAGAGTAATTTCAATCATATCCTATGGTCACAATTATTACCCCCATCTTGGTCAGCTCGTCCGGCCCAATCTCATTATTTTCACTTATTTTTTTGAGTTGCTGTCGCGTTATTTTTTTATTATAGCTAAGAAAGAAATCGTCCGAGACCGCTCCCTCATATTGATAGGTAGCATAGGGATTTGTATTTAATTTGTTCAGCTCTTCAAGTGTATAGACCGGAATTTTGCCTGCTCCTTCGTACTTTTTTAAACCTTGATCAAGTTCTGTGATCACTGTAACTTCATCCGGCCGGATTCCAAGTTGATCTTCTTTTGTGATCGCTTTGAATTCCTGAAGAGAATCATTCTTCACGGTCGTCAGTTTGGTCAATAGGTATATGTTTTGTCCGGGCTTGCTACGATGCAAGGCCATAAAATTCTCTGGGAATTTATTTCGAAGCTCTTTCCAATTCTCAATGGTTTCGTCTAACCAGGCTTCATTCCAAAAAACAAATCCGGTCCTGGTCTCCCCATTTTTTAGAGTAATCTCTACTTTTCTCAACTCCCAACACGCTAAACAGTCCGCTTTAGCTATTGAAGTACTCATGATTATTGTCAAAAGAAAGATGGTTGCTCTCATGTCGCCCGTGGTGCTATGTTTTATTCTTCAGTTAACCGCACTCAATTAAACCCATTACGCCTTCAATCCTTTTCTCCTCATGTCTTCCTGCGTTGCTTCCAGTTCTTCCAGATTTTGCCGTAGTTCTTCCTCCTGGGCTCTCATCTGCTCGGCCTGCTCACGCATTTGGTCAATCATCGACTTGCTCTTTTCGTTATTTTGAACATTTGCAATTGCCGAAGCGATAAACTCTCCCGCCTTTTCCAAAAAAGTGATTTCGTGGTCTTCCAGGATGCGGAAGCCAGCAAGCTCCAGCACAGCAGTAACCACTTCGTTGTATTTCATGGGAACAACGGCAAGGTAATCCGGCGTTGCATCGCCGAGTCCAGACGTTATCGTAGTGTAACCTTGCGGGACCTTTGTCATTACCACAGTTTGTCGCTCAAGGAACGCCTGACCAACTACGCCTTCGCCAATGTTAATGCGCTTTTCCAAAAGTTTCTTCCGGTTGAAGGCATAACAAGCGCTGAGGTTAAGAAATTGGTCACCATTCTCGTCATTCTCCAGGACAAAAAGTGAAGCCTGTTGTACCTGAACATAATTCACAATAAAAGTGACAGATCTGAATGTGAGTTCCTGGATGTTATTCTGATGTTCCCTGATCAACTGCGAAAGATCTGAAAGACCCTGGGTAGCCCACATTCGTTTTTTGTCTTCGTCCTTTTGGCGCTTCATTTCATCCCTCATGGACAAAAGCCTTCCTGCGAGGGTATTTTTATTTCTCTCCAGGTTGTTCTGAAGTTGTTCCCACCGCGCATCATAGTTTCCGCCAGAGATGTCATTAACAAATGTCGCGGACTGTTGAAGGTCCTTAATAAGACTTTCTATGATACTGGTTTCATCTGAGGCCGCCTGTTTTCCATCATTAAACAGATATTTTTTATTGTTGTCGGCAACGCTGTTCAACAGGGCTCTGCGACTTCGTTCTTCTCGCACTAGCCGGTAAATCACAAAGATCATTGTCGGAATTCCGATGATGACAAGTAAGAGCTGAACAACTGTATTGCTGGTGTTGGCTCGCTGGTATGTACTTATCGATTCCTCGTTGATGCTCTCCTCAAACTCATTTACATTTTTTGAGAAAGGGTTGAACACATCCCAGAAATACCGCCCCAGGTCTTTCCTCAACAAGTCGATGTACAAAGAATCTTCTTTTGCCTGAAGATGCAGCACCATCTGCTCGTACATGTTGGTATAGTCGTTCAATCCTTTTTTTACTTCCTGATACCGGTCAGGATTGGTGAAATTTTGTGCCACAAAAATACTGTCGAGGTGGAGGAATATCTCGACGTTGCGATCACGCGCCATTTTTACCGTCCAGAACAGGTAGTCTGGTTGGCGGATGAGCGCATAGCCGCGTGAACTGATGTCCATGAGCTGGATGTTCTGATAGACCCGCGCCACTTCCTGCAGAGCAAAATTCGATTGTTCCTTCAGTACCAGTGAACGCCTCATGCTCTTACCATTGTATAGGGATAAGCTGACGCTTAGTACGATCAACACACAATTGACGCCGATCGCAATCCGGACAAGATTCTGGCGAAAAAATTCTTTCATAGGTTAAAAACTATTGCCCGCAAATTTGGGAAAAGTTTTTAAACGAAACATTAGTTCTTCGACAATGCGTCAGGTTGATTTATCTCCGGCTGCGTGCCAGTGGGATATTGGCGATTGTATCACACCTTTTTAAAGTTCCAATTGACGAACGGCAGCGATCTCCGTTGATTCTTGTTCCAAAGACCGAATTGAATGCCTCTGAAATCCAATGAAGAATTAAACAAAGCGATCTGAACACCTCTTGCCCTCCTTGATTGATTTCGTAACCCCGATATAGAAAAACCTTTCATTTCATGAGCAATGGTATGTACGCCTGTAAGGGAAAAACCATCTAGTTTGTTCACGATCGTTGAAACGCCACCAATGTAAAACCCCGTTATTTCGGTGGGGCCAAACGCGCCACCTGCACTGAGATCGACTCCCTTTATTATTACGACTGTTGAATCCGGTGGCCCGGCAAATAACGTCGAGTCTCTGCTAAGGAAACTACCAAAGAGGGGCGGAAAAGAACCCACGGGCAGAAGCTCAATACACATCCCTTGCACTTTTAACAAATCACCAAAATTCCCGGGCCATGCAACAAAACCCAGAGCGACTCCTTTGACTTCGTCAAGATCGCTATAGAATGCAGGGATAAACGAAAACCTTTTGTTGTATACCCAGTGTCGATAACGTCAGGCTCGGGCTTTGGCATTACGCCGGTATAGTAGTATGTCTTTCCGTCAATCTCAAATAACCAATTCAATCCCTGGTGAGTCAGGAATGGTACGAGTTCATATTGAACCGAGTCATCCTGAAAAATATTTCCTTTTTCAATAGGTAATTCGTAGTGTGAGGTGTCCAGGCTAAATGTTACATCATAGTTGTCCAGAGAAATGTGGGTGAAATAACCCATTGTCCGATCGGCTATCAGAAAGATCTTTTCGAGAGATCTATAATACAGATTTAATGTGTCGAGTGACTGACCTCCTTTCTTTGCGACCGATTCGTTGAAAGAACTCAGGAACTTCAATGTATCTTTCTTTATATCTATTAGCCGCGCATTGTATCTCTTTCCAGAGGTGAGTTTGATGTCATAGATGCAGTTTCTATAAAGATAAAATCCGTTGTCGTCTGCGGCCGCCATCTTATCTCGAATGGTAAGCATTCGTCCTTTCTTAACCAATAAAGCCGTCCAACAACTGTCGATTTGTCCACGGGATGAAAGAGTTGCCAATATTAATACGATAATTATTCCAACGATGCGCCTCATAAAACGGGGGTTTACGTTACATACCAAATTTGCGAAAATGGAAAGATTCCGATTATTAAAAATCGGTCGTAGACAATCAAAAATCATTTACACATCAGTCGATAAAGAAAAATGCACCAATGCTAAGCTGCTGTTGAAACTGTGTGATGAAATTTAGTTCTATCGGTAAGATGCTCCGTCTGCGTGGCACTTCGTCACCATAATTGGATACAAGTTCAAAAACGACTGTGGATTAGAGCGGGAATTGGCGTCTGACTATTATCACCAACAGTGCGAGCTACGGCTATTGATTCAACGTTTTTCTATAATTTCTGTTCACTCTTTGACTATAATGGAAGCACTTCTGCCTTGCTGTCTGTCTAAGAGGACATTATCAATTAATTCGCCTTCCTAAACTGATCAAACCTCGACCCGGAAGGTCGCTTCGGAAAAACATTGTTGCTTAACTCAACATCCGCAAGCTCAAAGTTTGGATCCAGTGCAATATTGACAACTTCTTTATTCTTTATGAATATCTTCGTCACTTCGACTTCATTCTCTCTCCATACTTCCGCAGGAATTCGTTCGATCTCTTTGGACCCATCCACGTATGTCCATTCGATGACCAACGGTGTAACTAACCCACCGACGTTCCTGAACTTAAGCTGATAGATATTCTTTCCTTCGAGCTTTGCACGTATCGCGTTATCGTCTTCACGGCTTCTGAATTCGCCATTAAGTATCTCCGGTGTATTTGTCAGCGTAAATTGTTGTGGTCCGTTGCTGAAGTCAGACGCTCCTTTGGAAGCTGAAAGATCTCCGCGCTGAACTTTTACATCTTTTTTCTCGGGATCAACTTTCTCTGTGCGCAGCTGAAACCATTTTACATCGGCCAGATCAACATCAACATTATCATTCGTGTAGAACCATCCTCTCCAGAACCAGTCAAGATCAACTGCTGATGCATCTTCCAATGTTCTGAAAAAGTCTGCGGGCTTGGGATGTTTAAATGCCCAACGCTGTGCATATTCCTTAAAAGCCTGATCAAACAATTCGGGCCCCATCACCGTCTCGCGTAGCACGGTCAATGCTGCTGATGGTTTTGTATAAGCATTAGGACCGAATTCACTCTTGCGGATGTTGTCGGACATCGACATGATCGGGCGCATCTGGCTTTTGTCACCTCGCATAAAAGGAATAACACCCTTTGGTGTTCCGTGTGTCCCGAACAATTCCGGGTACCTCGTTCTTACAGTTTCTTTTTCAAGGAAGGTGTTCAATCCTTCATCCATCCATGACCATTGTCTTTCGTCAGAATTTACGATCATAGGAAAGAAGTTGTGCCCTACTTCATGTACTATCACCTGCACAAGACCCGTCAATGTTTGTTTCGAATATTTTCCTTCTTTATTGGGGCGTTCGCCATTAAAACAGATCATGGGATATTCCATTCCCTGCTGAGCAGTGTGAACGGAGTAAGCAACAGGATAAGGATATTCAAAAGTCCGTTCTGAATACAACTCTAATGCATTCTTCACAGCCTTAGTCGATTCTTTTTCCCAAAGGGGATTTCCTTCTTTAGGATAAAGCGACTGTGCAAGTGGGGTCTTTGAACCTAACTTTACAGCCTGTGCATCCCAGATAAATTTGCGCGAGCTTGCAAATGCAAAATCACGAACATTCTCTGCATAAAATTCCCAGGTACTTTTCTTGTTCGACTTAGTCTTCTCCTTTTTTGTTGCTTCTTCCTGCGAAACAATTATCACAGGACGATCGAAAGTTTTCTTTGCTCTTTCAAAACGTTCGATTTGTTCTTTGGTAAGAACTTCCTTCGGGTTCTGAATTGTTCCAGTAGCCCCCACGATATGATCAGCAGGAACTGTTATACGAACCTTATAGTTTCCGAATACCAACGCAAACTCTCCCTGTCCAAGGAATTGTTTGTTCTGCCATCCTTCATAGTCATCATACACACACATGCGTGGGAACCATTGCGCGCAAGTGTAAACGTAATTTCCATCTTGGGGAAAATATTCATAACCACCGCGACCATCATACACCTGGCGATTGGATTCTCTGTAACTCCATTCAACTGAGAAAGTAAACTTCTCGCCGGTCTTTAATGGAGCGGGCAGGTCAACTCTCATCATCGTATTGTTAATAACGTGAGGTAGATTCTTTCCCGCAGCGTCCTTTATTGACTTGATGGTATAGCCACCTTTATAATCTGACACCGTGATACCTGCAGATGTGTTGAAGAAACTCGCCGGTATGGAATCCCTGATAACACCTGTCCTGGTTTGGTTGGTTATACTTCCATCCGCGAAAAGATTCTGATCGAGCTGAAGCCAGAGATATGATAGTGCTTCGGGGGCGTTGTTATAATATGTTACCGTCTCTGAACCTGTTAAGGTCTGCGTGTTGTCATCCAGTTCAACATTGATAACGTAGTCGGCCCGCTGCTGCCAGTAATTTTGGCCAGGAGCTCCGGAACCTGTCCGATAGGAATTCGGAGTGGGCAATGCCTCCCCTAATTGTTCAAATTTTCCCTTCCATGCCTGATTTTGCGCAGTTGCGCTTGTCGCCAACACTGCAAAAAACACGATTACATTGATCCACTTCATCTCCGCAACTTTTAGGTCCTATTGAGCTATTCAAGACAGCAAAAGTGCCAGAAAATTTCGCGCACTCCAAGAAAAATTTGGTTCAACAACTGGGTTGTAAGGTTTTCCACTGGTTATCGGGGGTTCGGCGCACGAAGTCCTGATGGACGGCATTCCGTAAGATGGGGTATTTTGTCTTTCGTGGTAAGTCTCGCACAGCAGCACTAATAGCATCGTTTTTTCGGGAGCCAGTAGAGCTTGGGACTATTGAGTAGTGAATTTGGCAATTTATTGTTCGATTTGATTATTCCTTTTGGCTGTTTCAATACTCTTGCAAAAAATCGCTATTAACTCTTCATTCTCGCGGCAAAGACCGTCAATATTTTCCGCCATCCCATTTCTTAAAATAAGTTTTAGAGATATTCTCGTTTCTTTTAATTCTTTCAAGGCTATCTTCATTTTGTGTACAAAGTCGTCTTTCGATTCCGCGCTCTGGGCTTCCCCGTAAAGTAGCGAAGGAGCCACACCACAACGAATTATTTGCTTGGCTATGTAACTCGACGATTTTGTTGAAGGCAGTGTTTCAACAAGGTTCATGACTTTCGATGAAAAGTCTATCAGCCTATCTTCAAGATCATATTTGCGAGCCACAGAATTTCGTTAACTGACTCAAGATTCGTAGTCTGATAGGAATTGGTCAAGAGCCGTGCTGCATTTTTTCCTGGCAAATTATCAGCACTAATAGTATTGGGCAGACTATACTTGAATGTTGATATATTGAATGTTGAGTGTTGAGTGTTTCTTTTTTAAAACGCACAGTCTCCAATCGCAACACTCAACACTCAATATGTCAACACTCAACACTCAACACTCAAGTGTTTTTCACTTCTAACGCTATTTGGTCTTCTTCTTAAACTCGTCAAACTTCGATGTGTCCGCACGCTTAGGGAAAACGTTGTCTTTCATGTTTACATCGGTGAGTTCCTGCTTGGGATCAAGTACCATGTTGACGACCTCTTTTTGCTTCACGAATACCTTTGTGAGCTTTTGCTCGTTCACCCGCCAAATCTCGGCAGGAATCCTTTCAATTTCTTTAGTCCCGTCTTTGTATGTCCATTCAATAATCACGGGCATTACCAGCCCTCCTTTATTTGACAGCGTGACTTCATAGATGTTTTTATCTTCCAGCTTTTGCATGATCGCTTTGTCATCAACACGACTCATGAATTCACCGTTAAGACGCGGGTCCGTCGCCACCAGACTGAACGGTTCAGGGCCGCTGCTAAAATCAGAATAGTTCTTGCCTGAATTGCTTGCAAGATCACCTTTAGCAACGTTCAGGTTTTTCTTTTCAAGATCCGTTTGCTCCTTACGCATTCTGAACCACTTCACCTGATCGATCGATTGGTCACAAACATCAGTGGTATAAAACCAACCTTTCCAGAACCAATCGAGATCTACGGCAGAAGCATCTTCCATTGTGCGGAAGAAATCTCCGGGCTTTGGATGTTTGAATGCCCAACGTTGTGCATACTCCTTGAAAGCCTTATCAAACAATTCACGTCCCATTACTGTTTCGCGAAGAATATTCAATCCTGTTGCCGCCTTTGAATATTGTTCATTGCCTAGTTCTATAACCTGATCACCGGTAACCATCAATGGTCGCATATTGTTCTTTGCTCCTTTGAGATAAGGTGCAAGCCCTGCTGGCGTTCCGCGTGCGGTTGACCAATCAACATCAGGATATCGCTCTTGCTCGGTAAGCAGCTGAACAAAGGAGTCGATGCCTTCATCCATCCATGTGGTTTGACGCTCGTCGCTGTTCACAATCATTGGAAAGAAGTTATGTCCCACTTCGTGCACTATCACACCAATCATGTTTCGACGTGTTAATGCAGTGTAGCTACCGTCCTTATTTGGCCTGCCATAGTTGAAGCAGATCATAGGATATTCCATTCCTATGCTGGCAGTGTGAACGGAGATTGCAACGGGATATGGATAATCAATGGTGTATTTCGAATAGACCTCGAGGGTATTCTTCACTGCTTTCGTCGATTCCTTTTCCCACAAAGGGTTTCCTTCCTTTGGATAGAACGACATAGCAAGCGTTGTCTTATTGCCAAGCTTCACAGCCTGTGCGTCCCATATAAATTTTCGTGAAGTCGCAAATGCGAAATCGCGCACATTCTCTGCGTTGAACTCCCACGTTTTCTTTTGGGTGGATTTCGTTTTTTCTTTTTGAGCTGCGTCCTGCTGAGTAACAATGATCACGGGCTTGTCGAAAGATGTTTTGGCTTTTTCGAATTGCTCAAGCTCAGATTTCGACAGAACATCGGTGTTCTTCAGTGTGCCTGTAGCCGCCACGATGTGGTCGGATGGCACTGTAATGCGTACTTTATAATCGCCGAAAGGAAGTGTGAACTCCGCGCGTCCAAGGAATTGTTTGTTTTGCCATCCCTGATAATCATCGTACACACACATGCGAGGGAAGAACTGTGCGATAGTATAGAGATAGTTGCCATCCTCAGGGAAATATTCCATTCCACTGCGCTGCCCAAACACGCTACGATCAACAACGTTATAAGACCACTCTATCTGAAAGGAGTACTTTTCACCCGGACGAAGAGGCTGAGGAAGATCAACCCGCATCATCGTGTTGTTAATGGTGTGAGGCAAAGGTTTGCCATTCACTTCTTTCACACTCTTGATATCAAAACCTGCTTTGAAGTCGGATACATTCGTGGCGTAGGTCTTCGCTGCCGCTGAATCTTTCAGTGCTCCCGTTGTAGTAGAGGCCAGTGTGTTTTCCGGTGCGAGAATATTCTGATCGAGTTGAAGCCAAAGGTATTTCAGTACATCGGGTGAGTTATTGTGATAGGTGATAGTTTCGCCTCCGCTGATACTTTGTTTTGTATCGTCGAGTTCAATAGCTATCTCATAGTCCGCTTTTTGTTGCCAGTACTTTGGTCCCGGCGCTCCGGATCCAGTTCGATACTCATTAGGTGTTGGAAGAGTCTGACCTAATTGTTCAAACTTTCCCTGCCAGGCCGGAGAGGTCTGGGCAACGGAAAAATGAGCTATTAAGATGAATACGAAAGCAAAACAATTTCTCATGATGATGAATAAGTGAAGTGTGTTAATCTATCCAATACATATGATCTTTCATCAAGATCAATGCTATCCCCGCGACCGCAGATGATATAACCATTTTCCAATCGCGCCGGTTCAAACCGAAGAGATCGACCAAAATAAAGCAAACGGACATGAAAAGAACAACTATAATGATTTGACCGAACTCCAGGCCAAGATTAAAGGCAAAAAGCTGGGTGACAATACTTTCATTTTTGCCGAGTATGCTTCGCAGATAGTTTGAAAATCCCAGGCCGTGGATCAGCCCAAAAAAAGATGCGTAGAAATAATTCATTTGCATCGGCTTGTCTGAAATGTTGTTTTCGTTCTTGAAAAGATTAGAGGACGCTGTAATAAAGATTGTCAAAGGAATAAGGAACTCGATAAGGTCAGCCTTAACATTCACTATTTGCAATGTGGACAACGCCAGGGTGATCGAATGCCCAATGGTAAAAGCAGTGACCAATATCAATATCTTTTTCCAATCGCGTCCGATGTATAACGCGCAAAGCGCCACAAGGAACAAAATGTGGTCATATCCATTCTTATAATCGAGGATGTGATCTTTACCAAGACCGAAATACAACTGAAATTCCGACATAGAACTCGCAAAAAAGGTAGCAAGTATAGCAGAATATTTTCATTAATAACAACGGGACCTTCTGCTTGCGCCATGACTTGTATAAGCGGTTTCTCGAAATGATCGGCCGGTGAATTAATTTGGATGGACCCACACCCTAATCCCACCCCCACGATTAACAAATAACGGATAACGGATAACTAAATTCATATTCGGTATTATTTTTGAATCCTGTTTGCAGAAAAACACACATAAATGCTCCTGTCGACCTACTTTTTTTTGCTTCCGTCATACTTCCTGACATTATTCCATCCACTGCACGTGTCTGTTACAGAGATCGAAATGGATAACAAAGAGAAACGGCTTGAGATCATGATGCGGGTTTTCATGGATGACCTGGAAGTAACGCTTCGTGAAAAATACAAAACTCCTGACATGGACGTTCTAAACCCAAAAGGGCGAACTGTCGATCAGATGATGGCGGAATATCTCAAGCTTCATTTTAAGATCGCCCTAGATACCAAAGCGCAAATGATAAAATATCTCGGACATGAACAGGAAGGCGATGCTTTCATCTTTTACATAGAAGTTGATAAGGTGAAGAAATGGAAGACGATCCAAATACAAAACGATATCATCATGGAGATGTATGACGATCAATCAAATATCGTTCACGTCACTTCAAACGAAACCGTTCGCAGCCTTCGACTCACAACGAGGCGTTCAGTTGATCAACTGACGTTTGACACCCCCTAGCCCCCTCTAGGGGTAAGTAGTGGTTCGTTAAATCCTGAATATTCTTGAAAATTGAGTGTTGATTGTTGAATGTTGAGTGTTATTTGCTGAAAGCCTGTCGCCAAAACCGGAAGAGGACCGCCTCCGAAAACAATCAACAATTGACAATCAACAATTAACGATTAACAATCAAGTGGTCCCCTGAAGGGGGATTTAGGGGGTTTAGTACCAAGGATTGACTTTTGCGAGGAATAAAAAATGGCCATCTTCGCGCTGAAATTTGCGTACATGTTCAGAGTTGCATTTATAGTAGTCATAATTTCTCTGAGTTTGATAGGCTGCGGAGACAAAGAGGAGACCTGCGTTTATATTCCGGAATCTGCTTCACCCGTTGATCTCAAACTGCAGCCGTTACAGGATACACTGGTAAACATCAGTTCGAAGGAGGAATTAGTTCGTTTGTTCACCAGGCATCCACTTTTACGTGATGAGATCTTCCGGAGAGCGGAATATCCCGATGACTCTACTTTTATTCGCGAAGTATACGCGCGTCTCACAAATCCACATCTCGATACATTGTTGTCCGAAACAAAGCGTGTGTTTGGCGATTTGTCGTCGCTTGAAGCGGAGTTTGAAGAAGCATTTGCAAACCTGAAATACTACTACCCTGATTTTACTCCGCCGAAAATTCAAACGGTGATCTCAGGACTCGACACGGATCTTTTTGTCTCCGACACAACGATAGTTATTAGCCTTGACTTCTACCTTGGACGTGGAGCAAAGTATCGCCCTAAAATGTATGAGTATCTTTTGAGACGTTACGATCCAAACGATATCGTCCCATCCTGTCTTTTGATCTATGGTATAAGTAATCGTTTCAATAAAACCGAACTGGCCGACAAAACCGTGCTGGCAGACATGATCGCATACGGCAAGTCATTCTATTTTGCAAAACATATGCTTCCTTGCATGCCCGACAGCGTCTTCCTGTGGTATACCCCTGAAGAGATGAACGGTTCCCGGCAAAATGAGGACCTTATCTGGACAAGATTTGTAGAAAGCCAGGTTCTGTTTTCAACGAATCATAAGATAAAACAAGATTACCTCGGTGATCGACCTGTCACTATTCAAGTGGGAGAAAAGTGCCCGGGTCGCATAGGCCAGTGGATCGGTTGGCAGATCGTAAAGAAATACGCGGATAGTCATCCCGAGACTACTTTACCGAAATTGATGAGCGCAAGTAATTCACAAAAGATATTTAAAGAGTCGGCTTACAAACCGCTCACGCGATGATTATTTTTGAACCCTAATTCTTAAACCAACTTTCACTATGCGACAAAAAATAGCAGCCGGCAACTGGAAAATGAATAAGACTTTTGAAGAAGCGAACATCCTCGCGTCTGAAATCAAAGGAATGGTTGCTGACGAGGTAAAAGGTGATGCTAAAATTATCTTTTGTGTTCCCTTTCCCTATTTGCTTCCAATAAAGAACCTGTTGGGCAATGGTGCCCGTATTTCTTTGAGTGCACAGAACTGCAGCGAACATGAGTCGGGTGCATATACCGGTGAGGTGTCCGCATCAATGCTAAAGTCGATTGGAATTCCATACGTGCTTTTAGGGCATAGCGAGAGGAGACAATATTTCGGAGAAGACGGAAAGCTTCTTGCGAAGAAAGTGGACGTCGCATTAAAACACGGACTTACTCCAATTTTCTGCTGCGGCGAACCTCTTGAAGTACGTGAAAGCAACGGCCACGAAGCACTGGTGAAAAAACAGGTTGAAGAAAGTTTGTTCCATCTCGATCAGACAGCGATGCAGAAGATCGTTATCGCGTATGAACCTGTTTGGGCAATCGGAACGGGAAAGACTGCCTCATCACAACAAGCGCAGGACATGCATGCGGTTATAAGAAAACATCTGGCTGGTAAATATGGCCAGGCTGACGCCAATGAAATTTCAATTTTATACGGCGGTAGTGTGAATGCAGCAAATGCAAAAGAGCTCTTTGCTTGTCCGGATGTAGACGGGGGACTTGTAGGCGGTGCTTCATTAAAATCGAGAGAATTTACTGAGATCATTAAAGCTGCTGGGTAAAAGCTGAAAGCTACAAGCTGCAAGCCTGATCGTGCTAACTTGAGGCGTAAGCGCCTTGTAGTAAGTGTGCAACTGCAACTAGGCCCGCAAGCCCGATAGTACTAGCTTGAAGCTTGTGGCCCTCAATAGTAAGCGTGAACTTAAAGCTTTACGCAAAAAATGCTAAACAATCTTTATGGCAACCTACTACTCCCGTCTACAGGTGATTTGCGACCCCGAATTTTCTGAGCTCCTCATGGCAGAGATCGGCGAAGTGGGATTTGAAAGCTTTCTGGAAACAGACAAAGGTTTTGAAGCTTATGTCGAATCAGAAAACTATGATAAGGAACAGCTTCAGGCAGTCAAAGAGAAATACAGTCAGCAGACAACGGTAATATTTTACCAGGACCGCATCCAAAAACAAAACTGGAATGAGGAATGGGAAAAAAGTTATCAACCGATCATTGTAGACGAAAAATGTCTCATTCGGGCTGAGTTTCATAAAATAGAATTAAAGTACCCTTACGAACTTATCATTACTCCAAAGATGTCTTTTGGCACAGGTCACCATCAGACCACCTACCTGATGATAAAGGGCCAAATGTCTGTGGATCATCGGAACAAACGGGTAATGGATGCCGGTTGCGGAACAGCAATCCTCTCCGTTATGGCTTCAAAGCTTGGAGCAAAAGAAGTTGAAGCCTTCGACATAGACGAATGGAGTGTTAGTAATGGCAAGGAGAACATCGATGTCAATAGCTGCACAAACATCAGGCATCAGCAGGGAAAATTGAGCGAACTATCATTCGAAGGAAAGTTTGATATTATTTTGGCGAACATCAACAAGAACGTGTTGTTGGAAGAAATGAAGTTGTACAAAGAATACATGAAGCCTGGAGGAATGTTGTTATTGAGCGGCTTCTACAAAGAAGATATTCCGGATTTGCTAGCCACATCAGGCCCCTTACATCTTACTGAAATGAAACGCGACGAGCGCGAAAACTGGGCCTCATTGCTTTTGGCGCTTCCTAAATAAAGCGCCAATTGTGAAACAAATTCTATTTCTACTCCTAATCATTAACACAAGCCTTAACGGCCAGGACGCAACTCAGCCGGCTGAAACAGATGTCCTCAATTACAGTTGCGACATTGAGCCAGACATCACGCGAAAGACCGTTCATGGTCGCGTGACTATTACTTTCAACATCGTCAGCGCCGGCACAAAACTCTCGTTCGACTGTGGAAATCTCGTGATCGAAAGCGTGCAAATAAAAGGAAAGGAAATTCCCATTAATGTCAAGGGAAATAAGATGTCGATTCAAGTAAGCGATATCCCTAAAGCTGAACAACCTTACGAAGTCGATATTCAATATCACGGCTCTCCGACGCGTGGAATCAATTTCTTCACGGAGCTTGAACAAGTCTACACCGTATTCTCGACCAGCCAATGGGTCGTTTGCAAAGACAGTCCTGACGACAAAGCAACACTCTCGATGAGAATCACTTGTCCGTCTCACCTTAAGGTTGTTGGAACCGGTGAGTTGGCAAAGAAGACCACGCTAAAAGAAAACAAAATCATTTTTGAGTGGAGCCAGCCAACAGCATTTCCAACATACACTTTTGGTTTTGCTGTTGGCCCTTATAATGAGTTCATAGACTCAAAGGGGGCGTTGGAACTTCGTTACTTATCATCGGCTTACTCATCAGCGGAATTGATGCAAATATTTGCTGAAACGAAAAGTATGATTCAATTCTTTGAAGAACGCTCTGGAGTTTCATATCCAGGGAAATCATATACTCAAGTATTGGGTGAAGGGAACGTCTCACAGGAAATGGCGGGATTCACAGTAA
>DATHIE010000204.1:0-7030 GCA_035316905.1 Chryseolinea sp.
TACCTGACTGGATCGTTTCCATTAGGGAAGGTCGACGTCTCAGCTGGATTCCGTGGCGAGTACAACGTACAAAAGCTCACCGCAGAATCGAACACAGGCGAAAACATAAAGGTTGATAATCCCGTGTTTGCAGCACTTCCGATGCTAAATGTGGCGTACAATTTAACCGACCGTTCATTAATGAGGGTGGCCTATAGCCGCACCGTTAACCGTCCGGAATTCAGGGAGCTTGCGCCTTTCCTTTACTATCAATTTGAGTATGAAGCTGGAATTTTCGGAAACCCTGACCTAAAAACCGCTTTCATTAATAACGTCGACTTGCGATGGGAAATGTACCCCAATCCAGGAGAAATGTTCAGTATCGGAGGTTTCTACAAGGACTTTACGGATCCAATTGAAACGTATTTGCAAATCACAACAGAGACACCTCAACTCTACTTTGACAATGCGACAAGCGCGTTTAGCTGGGGATTCGAGTTTGAGTTCAGAAAAAGCCTTGCAAGCCTGGGCGTTTCCAAGCTTCTTAGAAATACTTCTGTTAATCTGAATGCGACATGGATTGAAAGTCAAGTGGATATCGGAGCCCAGGCGACAAATCAAATTCAAAACCGGCCATTGCAAGGGCAATCACCTTACATCGTTAACCTGGGGCTGTACTACAGTGATGATGAAACTGGATTCTCGGCAAATGTGGCGTACAATGTTTTTGGTCCCCGGATCTTCTCCGTTGGTGATAAAGTGTTCCCTTCATGGTGGGAGCTTCCGCGAAACTCTTTAGACATACAAATTGCAAAGACCTGGGCAAAGCGTTTTGAAACAAAATTGAATATTCAGAATGCATTGGACGCCGCGTACAGGATCTATCAGGATAACAATAGCGACAACAAGATAGAAGATCAGGAGGCCGTCATTCAACGATATAAAGTTGGGACGCAATTCGCCATCAGTCTTTCGTACAAGCTATTAAAGCAGAACTAAACGTGATGCATCTGGCACAAATTACAAGCCTGCTCTCGAATACGAAGTAGGCTTTTTTATTTGTTAACAAATCGTGAACATGATAACACTGCCATAACGAATTGTTAATCCGGCAGTAACTGCATGCAAAGTAGCCTCTATTAATTTTGGTGCACGACCTAAGACTTTAAAACTTTCAAACCACAACGACAAATGAAAAAAATATTCAAGCTTCTGTCTTTCATGACAGCGCTATTATCGATTATGTTAATTCAGAGCTGCGATGAAGAGACCACTGGGCCCGCTCCTTCTGTTTCATTAGATGCGAGTAGTGGACAAGCTATTCCTGGCGGCTCGGTAACAATTAACGCAACTGTAAGTGCACCTAATGGCGGAGACATCTTGATCGCATACGTCGCGGGCACAGAGGTTGAATCATATGACATGGCAGGGGCAGCAGATTTTGAACAGCAATTTGTATATAACGTTCCTTCAAATGCGGTAATTGGTTCTACCATCATAATATCTTTCCAGGCAACAGATTCCAAGAATTATCCTTCAGCTATCGCGAATTATACCCTTACCGTTGGGGACCCCGTAATTTTGCTTCAGGGTACGCTTGCAACGATGACACTCGAAGCAGGGAAACCTTATTTGCTGAAAGGACAAACTTTCATTCCTGATGGTGTGACACTGACGATTCCTGCCGGAACTGTGGTTAAGGGCGACAAAGCTTCAAAAGCTGTATTAGTGGTTCAGCCAGGTGGCAAGCTGATTGCGAATGGTACGTCAACTAATCCAGTTGTGTTCACATCTGCCCAGGCAGTTGGTGAAAGAGATCGCGGTGATTGGGGTGGTATCGTGCTCCTGGGTAACGCGTGGGTAAACCAGACTAACCTTCCTTCTATCGAGGGTATTACGCCTTCACAGAGCTATGGCAATATCACTAGCCCTGCTACTAACGAAGCACAGAATGCGGGGACATTAACTTTTGTGCGTATCGAATATGCAGGTATTGAATTAACGCCGAACAACGAAACGAACAGCTTGACAATGGGAGGCGTTGGCAGCGGAACAACTATTGATCACGTACAGGTTTCGTTTGGTGGCGACGATGGATTTGAGTGGTTTGGCGGATCTGTCAGTGCAAAATATCTCGTGTCACATTCAACATGGGATGATGACTTTGATACAGATTTTGGGTACGGTGGTAATGTACAGTTTGCCGTGGCAGTTCGCAATCCATTCTTTGCGGATCAGTCTGGGTCAAATGCGTTTGAAAGCGATAATCAGGCTAATGCCAACGAAACTCCTCAAGGAGCGGCTGGTTATACCCGCGCTGTTTTTTCAAACGTAACCGTCCTCGGTCCGCGTGAAACGAATGCCAGAACGATATCCGCTAACTATGCTAACACAATGCACATACGCAGAAGGTCGGCTCTGTCTATCTTCAACTCTTTCTTCTCTGGCTACCGCTTAGGATTGAGAGTGGACGACGACGCGACCTATGCTAATCTGGCAGGTGGTACAAGCAAGCTTGCATATAATGTGCTGAGCATTACTCCCAACGTGGGAACTGCTTCATCCGCATCAGCTTCTGACGGTCTGTTTGTAACAGGCATCAAGTTCACGGCTGCAAATGACGGAACTATAGACATTGGGCTAGCCTCAGGTGGAAATGCTGTGCCTATTGCAAATTACTGGGCAGCCAATAACAACATTTCTTTCAACAACGTTACCGCGACAACGGTGACAGCCGATGTCGGAATCAGCTCCCCACTATACTGGGCTGGACAGAATTCAAGCAACTATCCTTCGAATCCGAACTTCGCGTTGCTGCCAGGAGTAGCGGGTCCAAACAATTTGAATACTGGAGCAAACTTCGATGATGCCAAGCTCGGCTCATTCTTTACGGACACAGCTTATAAAGGTGCATTCGGAGCTACAGACTGGACGGATGGTTGGACAGAATTTCAGCCGCTGAATAAAGCCTATTAATAACCAACTAAAAATTCATAAAAAGGCTTACCATATGCGGTAGGCCTTTTTAGTTTTGTTTGATATGAAGAGAGTAATGAAAAAGGTGTGCTTGATAATCACGGCGGCATTCGTTTTTGTACAATGTTCGCGAAGTAATAAATATGATCCTGACTCATTGACGGCAGTTGAAAAGGACCAGTTTATGATGACCATAATTCGTTATGTTGCCCGTGCACCCGAAAATGTTGGCCCGACGGAAAAATTCAAGACGGAACACGACGAATATTACCAGGAGCGTGCAAGCCTTTGCTTTCTGGAGCAATTTTATCAAAGCGGAAACACGCAGTATTTTCTTCTAACACAAGCGGCACCCAGCCTTACTGAAAAAAGACATGCAACCGGCGGCAAACTGGTTTTGAACGACGATGGAAGTGTAGCTGAATACGAAGAAGTTTTTCGCACCTGGAAGATGGTGCCGGATACGCTTAAGAAGAGGAGTTATTTTTTGTTCGACAGGATGGTTAATGGCGAATCGCTTGAACCTTTCTACACTGTCGTTACCGGGGACAAGTACATAGAATTTCCCGATGAGCGAACGTATTACGACAAGTCCGCCCGTGAATGGAAAACCAAAGAATTGAAATAAGCCGCTGCAAACACACTTGCAGTTCGTGCGGAGCAGGTCTATCCCAGAGGTCCACAGACGAAATTCACCAGCTAAGGCTGGCAAGACGCAGAGTTCCGCAGAGTGTAAACTGATACTTTTTGTAAAGTAGTGGGGTAGTTTTTAAATTAACATCAAACTATCCCAATTATGACGCCGGGCAATAATGAAACAGGCCAGAAAAATCTGCTTTTAAAGTACAAATTCAGGGGAATAAAGATTCACTCCTCAGATGAGTGGATGGCAGATGGCACGAAAAAGTACAGGCAGGTCTACGATCGATTCGAAACCACTTTCCTGCGGGCTGAGCTTTCATTTTTTAACAAGCTGTTTGATGAGGAGGAATGGGAAGCATCAGTTCGAATGAGATGTCTTTTTGTTAGCGGCAGTACTCAAACCGAATTATGCACCTCTACACAAGTGAGGAAAGTGCTCAAGGACGAGAACGTCGTGTACGTGCGGGATTCATGGGGTAAACCGGAACTTGGCGCTTATTGGTTAAAAGGAAATTACGTTTGGGAGGCTTACATCGACGATGTGAAGATCGGCGACGTCAAATTTTATGTGGAAGATATCGGCCGCGCCAACGAAGGTGAAAACCTCTTCTTCGACATTGAGAGCATAAAACTTTTTGAAGGTGACGGACAAGGGGATGCCGCACCGGAGAAGAAGTACTTCACAAAATTCAGCCAGAAGGATACCCGCAACGTGTGGGCTGAGTTTCGCTTTAAGAATAAGACATCGTCTGATTACTACGCCGAAGTGTTCTTCAATTATTATGACGATGCCGGGGAGATGAAAGGCAGAAGTATAAGACTGATCTACGTCCAACCGAATACTGCGGGTCAGGTCTATGCGCTATATCCGGGATGGGGTCATGATACACCTGGTACCTGGAAAGGCGATAAGTATAACGTGGAAGTCGTATTCATGGACACCTTGATCGCATCCGTTCCTTTCCTGGTAGGCGACTCGTTCGCAGAAGGGAATGTCGCGGTTATCACTGATGTCGGCAAGATTCTTCAGCAAGCTTCGCAGAGCGTGACAGCTACGGCGAATAAAACGCTTGATGATCTTTTATACGAAAGTATGGCCGAGTTGAATGCACTGACGGGTCTGGAAAATATCAAAAACGAGGTGAATGAAATGATCAAGCTGGTTCGCTTCTACCAGGAGACAGGGAAAGATGTGTTGAACAAGTTTTCGTTGCATACCGTGTTCACGGGAAATCCGGGTACAGGAAAAACAACCGTTGCGCGTATTCTCTCCAGGATCTATAAGGGCCTGGGAATCCTTGAGAAGGGTCATCTCATCGAGGTTGACAGGCAATCATTGGTTGCGGGTTACGTCGGACAAACGGCGATCAAGACGGGAGAAAAAGTGACTGAGGCGATGGGAGGAATTCTTTTTATCGATGAAGCATACTCTCTTGCCAATGAGCATGGCGGGCAACATGATTTCGGAGCCGAATCCATCCAGGTTATCCTGAAACGGATGGAAGACAATCGCGGAAAGTTTGGTGTGATCGTAGCGGGATATACAGACAACATGCAGGACTTCATAACCTCGAACCCTGGATTGAGATCGCGATTTGACAAGTACTTCCTATTCGACGATTATACTCCACAGGACATGTACGCCATCGCGATGACCTTGTTCGCTAAGGAAGGTGTCATGCCTGATGAAGCTTCTGCGCAGCACCTTGGTAATTATTTTACATTTCTTCACGGCATGCGCGACAAACATTTCGGAAACGCGAGGACCGTGCGCCTGGTAGTGGGAGAATCGGTAAAGAACCAACACCTTAGACTTGCGTCAATGAAAAAAGAGGAGCGTAGCAAAGAGGTCATGGAAACCATCATCTTTGATGATGTGAAGGAATTTGAAATAAAGGACGGGACGGTTCACGGACGCAGGCTAGGTTTTCAGGTAGGGAAGAAGTAATTGTGCTACGCGCTTAATAAAAATTAGAAACAACTCAAAAAGGAACCGTCATTCTGAGCTGTGGTGAGCGTACTCAATAACGAATAAGCTCAGATTGAATGGGTCTTAGCCAACCGACGAGTGCATACTGCGAAGAATCTGGTTCGGTGTGGAGCGTACCCAAATAGGATGATTGCTTTAGCCGTTAAGGAGATTCTTCGCAGTAAGGTAGATTTGGGGAATTTACTTTTCTGAGAAATTTCACATCATTATTACAGTGATTGCAGACCACAGCTCAGAATGACGGATTCGAAGGGAATTTCTCATCTGCGACTAGTGATGGAGTAAGGCAATTAGTTGCCTACCAATCATCACGAAACAAACGGCTCACTAATCGAGATACTTGGTTTTGTAAACCACTTCGGTCCCTCTTCAGTCATATAAACACAATCCTCCAACCTTACTCCAAATTCCCCGACAATTGAAATATTGGGTTCAACACTAAAGCACATTCCGGGTTGTAATAATTGTTTGTTCCCTCTGACCATGTTACCCCACTCATGCCCATCCATTCCAATGCCGTGGCCGGTTCGGTGAGGTAGTCCAGGCAATTTATAATCGGGTCCAAACCCTGCATCGGTCAAAACTTTGCGAGCAGCAGCATCAACGTTTTCGCATGGGGCGTGAAGTTTCGCTGCAGCGAATCCGGCGGCTTGAGCTTTCTGTTCCAAATTCCATATTTCAACTTGTCGTGGTGTGGGCTCCGCTCCAAAAACAATAGTTCTGCTTACGTCTGAAGAATAACCACCAACCCTGCCTCCACAATCCATCAGAACAACATCACCTCTTTTTAATTTTTGAGGTTGAATGCTTCCGTGGGGGAATGCAGATGCAGGTCCAAAATTTGCACCGGCAAAATCTGGGGTGGCGCCCAGTTGTATATGAGCATTCGAAACAATGTCTGAGAAATCCTGGGGACTCATTCCTTCTTCCAAAGAAGCTATTCCGATTTTCATTGCTGCAACCGTGATATCATTAGCTATTTGCATTAACGCCAGCTCTGCAGGTGATTTTATCAGGCGACACTCAGCGCTTACAGGATCACCACTAACGTAATTGAGATGCGAAGCTTCTTTTCTTACACCATCGAAAATAAAAAAGCGAAGACGCTCTTCCATTCCAATATTCCCCGACCGTATGCCATTATCCTTTAGTGCATTTGCAATTTGCTTATACGGACTTTCATCCTCCTGCCACGCGTAGACTTTTTTTCCGATGGTTATCAATTCATGAAGGCGGGATTCTTCAAATCCAGGACAAACATATTGCACATCACCTCTGGCCGGCACGATAGCTACCAATGGCCGCTCACTGGGCCACCAGCTAATTCCAGTAAAGTATTCAAGGGAAGTTCCTGCATCTAAAACCAATGCTTCTATTTTGGACTCTACCAGCAGTCGCTGCGCTTTTTCAATTCGTCCTTTTCGTTCCTCCATTGTAATCGGG
>DATHIE010000205.1:0-2370 GCA_035316905.1 Chryseolinea sp.
TAACAAGTTCAATATACTCAAGTGGAGAACAATGGGATGTGGCTGGGCATGATTTTGGCCCTTCTTTACAAAGCGAAATTCCTGAGATCAAGTCTTTTATTCGTGTGCACCCCATGTATGGAGGCGGGCTTGTTAGCTATACTAACAAATCCGGCAAGGTTGTGCTGTTTCGTGAGACAGAAATACATTATTTCGATTCAACCATACTGACTGCATTCACATTCAGGCCGATTTATGGCCAGCTCGTGGGTGCGCTTTCAAAACCTTCTACGGCCGTTCTTACAAATAAGATGGCCCAAAAATATTTCGGCAACGGTGTCGATCCTGTGGGACAAGTAATTCAGCTCTCGGGTTTTTATCCTGGTGCGTTCATGATTACTGCCGTCGTCGAAGACTTGCCCTCGAATAGTCACCTTTCCGTTGGATTTCTACTATCTATCCATACGTTGCTTGGCAGTGAAAACTATCGTGATAATGGACGGCTTGAGAAGTTCAATACATACGTTGAACTATATCCCCAGGCAAAAAAGGAATTGGTTGAGGAGAAGATGATCCCATTCGTTAAGAAATATCTCGGAGACAAGGCGCCCTTACATCAGGCAGTAATAAAATTGTTGCCCTTAGTCGACATTCACTTTACTAACGGGGGAAGTATAAACACAGTATATTTTCTTCTGGCGGTTTCTTTTTTTATACTGGTTATAGCCTGCGTCAACTACATTAATCTCTCTACGGCGAGGGCAGTGGATCGCGCCAGGGAGATAGGTGTAAAAAAAGCATTGGGCGCATATCGAGATCAGTTGATAACACAATTTGCATTGGAATCTGTTTGTATCAATCTGGTTGCCATAGTGATCGCCATTGTAATGTCCTTGCCGCTGCTTCACCTATTAGGCACAATTTTAAATAAAGAGCTTGCTTTTGATTTTATGTCCCCTACGATATGGATGTGGATGGTGATGTTATTTACAGGCGCATCCGTTCTTTCAGGTTTCTATCCGGCCCTTGTGTTGTCGTCGGTCGCTGCAAAGGATGTTATCAAGGGTCAGTTGCTGGCAAGCCATAAAGGGTTATTGCTACGTAAGGTATTGGTTATCTTTCAATTCACTGCTTCACTGTTGTTAATCATCGGGACTTTCGTCATGTACCGTCAGATTCAATTTATGCAGTCAAGCTTGAAGGCCAATAACGATCAGATTCTGATTGTCAAAGGACCCATGGCGGGCGATGAGGCCAAAAACGAAGATCGCCTTATCTCTTTTAAGAACCAGACGCTGAACCTTGCTTCGGTAAAATTTGTCACCGCATCTGAAGCTATTCCGGGCAGCGGTTATAATTGGGGTATACATGCTAATCGTAAAGGTGCTTCTGAAAATGAAACTATCCAGGGTCAGAATATTGATGTTGTCTTTGTTGACCCCGATTTTCTCAAGGTTTATAACTTTACGCTAAGTGCTGGACGATCCTGGACATCAGGTTCTGAAGGCGATCTGAGGTCTATCATTATAAACGAGGCATGCATCTCGATGTTCGGACTCGGAGATCCTGACCGCGCACTGACTCATACGATGGTTTTCGATGGGATTCATGAAGCATCAATCGTAGGCGTTCACAAAAACCAGCACTGGTATTCATTGCGCAGCAATTATACTCCGATGGCTCTTTGGCCGCAGAAGATTTGCAGTGCTTATTATTCCATTGTTATTACTGGGGACATCGAGAAAACGGTTGAGACGGTTGAAAAGCTTTATACCGCAGCCTTTCCGGAGAATCCCTTTGAATTTTATTTTCACGATGACTTTTTTAATTGGCAGTATAAGGCCGATCGCCAGTTTGCAAAAATCTTTGTTCTCTTCGCTGCATTGGCTATCGCGATCTCTTGCCTTGGACTTCTCGGCCTGGCATCCTTCTCAGTGATACAAAGGTTGAAGGAAATCAGTGTGCGGAAAGTATTAGGTGCGTCTGTCACGAGCATTGTATCAATGCTATCAGGACAATTTTTAAAACTCATTCTTATTGCAGCAATTATAGCCATACCTCTATCAATCTATGGAGTTATTAGTTGGCTCGAAAGCTTTGCTTTTAGGATAGAAGTTTCGTGGGACTTGTTCGTCATTCCACTCGTTGCTCTGTTTGTCATTTCCTGGGTTTCTGTAAGCCTTCAGGTAGTCAAAGGCGCAAATATTAACCCAGCGCAATCGTTAAAAGCCGAGTAACTGATTGGTCCCCGACCTCTGACATTCTTAAAAATCCGTTATTTTTTTGAGGAGTCTTATGCACGCATAACTCCTTTACCAGCCTCCACCCAATGCCTTATACAGGCGAACGGTAGAGATCAACTGGTCTTGAAGCGCGAAAGACCAACACTGA
>DATHIE010000206.1:0-5067 GCA_035316905.1 Chryseolinea sp.
ACTGTTTTCATCATTCCTGAAACAAAGTTTGCAGTTGAAGACGCTCCATTCTCGGAACCACCGTTGCCTGAATCCCAAACGGTGATCTTATCGATTTTAATATTTTTAACAGCTTCGACCTGTGTCCTCACAAGCTCAGGGAGCTTCTCGATCAGTAGTAACTGGAACGCTTTCGTAGGATCGCCACCCGCGGCTTTCACCACTTGAGCATAACCTTCTGCTTGTTTTGTTAGGATCTCAAACAAACCTTTCGCTTCTGCTTCCATCTTTGCAAAGATCGCGTCCGCTTCACCTTTAGCATTCTCACGGATCCGTTCGGCATTAGCCTGCGCTTCAATGATCGCTTTCTGCTTTGCAATCTCTGCCGGAACAACAATGTTGGCTATCTGGGTAGCCCTTTCCCGTTCGGAGCGCGCTGCTTCCGCTTTTTGCTCGGCAACGTAAGATTCTTCCAACGCTTTAGCCTGTTGCACTTTTTCTGCGGCGATGGCTAAACGCAGTGATTCGGCTTCTCTCTCGCGTCTTGCCGAATCCGAGCTCGCGATGGAAATCTTTGCTTCGTTCTCACCTTTTATCGCAAGTGCGTTTGCCTCCGAAGTTCTGATACGCGTATCACGTTGCGCCTCTGCTTTACCGATAGCTTCATCTTTCATCGCCGAGGCAATACTCACCTCGCGGTCTTTTTGTGTAATGGCAATCTTAACGTCACGTTCTCGTTGAGTTTCGGCAATCTGTACATCCTTTTCCCGGTCCGCGATCGCTTTTCCAGTCTCTCCGATTCTTAATTGTTCTGCAACAGTGATTTTCGCTTCGTTGATAGCTTTAGCTGCAGCCTCTTTACCGAGTGCCTCAATGTAACCGGACTCATCCTTTATATCCGTTACGTTGACGTTGATAAGTTTTAATCCAATCTTCTTCAACTCCGTATCGACATTCTTTGAAATACTATCGAGAAACTTATCCCGGTCGGAGTTAATTTCCTCAATAGTCATGGTTGCAATGACCAAACGCAGCTGACCAAACAGAATATCTTTTGAAAGTTCCTGTATCTCATTTTGCGCAAGACCCAACAAACGCTCAGCGGCATTGTTCATGCTGTCAGCTTCTGTGGAGATCGCAATTGTAAACCGGCACGGTACGTCTACACGAATATTTTGACGGCTCAGCGCATTCGTCAGGTTTGCTTCGATCGAGATCGGTTTAAGATCGAGGTAAGCAAAGTCCTGGATGACTGGCCAAATAAAAGCTCCCCCTCCATGTATACATCTCGCAGACGTACCGCCTGTTCGACCATAGATAACAAGGATCTTGTCTGAAGGACATCGCTTAAACCGTGATATAAGCGCAGAAATGGTAATAAAGCCTACAACGGCGGCTACAACAATAATGATCAAAGGAGACATTTCGAAGGGCATATTTAAGTTTGGAATTAGATTCTCTCTACGACAACCAGGTTGTTACCTTCAATCCTGACGATACGGACCATCGCGCTGGATTCAATTTTGCCATTCTCTGTGATGGCATCCAGTTCGTGAAATGCACCTTTAACACTCACCTGTACTTTACCTTTCCCACTTTTTTTTGGGGGAATCGTCAGATATACAGATCCGACCTGGTTGAGCGTATTGTCAATCTTGAAGGAGTTATCCTCGGCAAGCTTTTGTATTTGACTGATGATAAAGAAAAATACACCAATAAAAGCGGACCCGACAAAGATCGAAAGAGCAACCAAAATGGTTTTATTTTCAATCACCCCATAAAAAGAGATGCCAGTCCAGCTAAATCCGAGTAAGAAATTAACCAGATTCCTGAACGTAAATAGTTGAAATGTAGAATCGCCATGGTGCAGGTCGGAATCGAAATCGGCACTTAAACCGTCGTGAGAATCGACACCTACAAAGGTCATTACAGTTTGAATAAGAAAGACGACGCTGGTAGGAATGGCAATAAACCAAAATACCTTAATAAAGGGATCGAGATTGCTAAAGAATTCCATAGCGGCGGGAGCTTTTTATTGTGGCTAATTTTGGGTCTTCTAAAGATATATATAAACGCGAATTTCAAAAGGTGACCTGTAAAAAATAAATTATCCAAACCCCGTTTATGGCAGAACTATGCAGGCACCGCAAATTGCGAATGATATCTGGTGAGTTATTGGTTCCGGATAGTGATTGAATGAAAGCCCATTGCAAAGGAATAGTCAACCCTCATATTATAGAGTTCGCATATCTTTTTGACGATCGCTAAACCCAGTCCGAGCGAACTGGAGGACTGATTTTGCTTCTTGAAACGCTCGAAAAGCGTTTTCGCATCTACCAGGAGTGGTTCACCCGTGTTCTTTATCGCGAAGCGAGTGGAGGAAATCGTAACATGTATTTTCCCACCTTTAAAATTATGTTTGATAGCGTTGTTTATAAGGTTGTTTAACAAAATATCGGCAAGCGTTTGATTCATCCTAAGTGTCATGTCGCCTGCCTTGTGATACTCAACGGCAAGGTCTTTTAAATTAAATATCTCATCGAATGCCATGAGCTTAGCTACGACAAGTTTGCCAAGCTCAATATTCTCCTGTTCATAAAACTGACCATTGTCGATCTTGGAAAGCAAAAGCAGCGCGTGATTCAATTTTGAAAGTCGCAGTGTGGATTCATGAATATCCTGGATCCAGCCCATTTGATGTCTTTTGAAATCTTTTTCCTGGATCAGGTTTTCAACGCGGCTGTTTATCATCGCGAGAGGAGTTTGAATTTCGTGGGATGCGTTTTCCGTAAACTCTTTGAGGTTTTTATAGTCGCGTGAAATCTTATCGGTCATTTTTACGAGTTCGGAATTAAGCTCATTAAATTCAAAGATATCCTCTCGCTGAAGCACGAGCGCTTTACCATCGTTTACTTCAAAAGATTTCGCTTTCGAAAGCGTTTCATAAAAAGGCTGCCAAAGCGTTTTGGAAGTTCTGCGCTGGAATAAAAATAGCAAGAGGAGCCCAACGCTAAGGGAGAGCAGCATTGTTACAGTTATAAACTTTAACAATTTGTTCGATTCGATCAGTGACTTACGGATGCTCACTTTGTACTGTTTCGGACCGATCACACTATAAAAACTATGCTGTCGAAACGGTACCAGTTGTTGGTTGTATCGGTTGAACAATAAAGTATCCTTGAAGGATGCCAACGTGCCAAGGGTGTCAGTTACCGTGTTGAGTTCGATCTTGTCTTCCACGAAATAGCAACTCTCCTCCCATACGCCGCGCGTCTGAATAAACTTTTCAAAGTCTTTGCGCTCCACGGCAAGCCGTTCTTCAACTTCACTGTAAATCATTCGCTGTACCACCAGATAAAAGCTTCCTGATATGATGACAAAGGTTATCACCAAAAAAAAGATATAATAAAGATTGGTGCGCGAAAGAAGCTTCATGGTACTCCGAATTTATTACCAATAATTAAATGGTTATCTGTAGTCCTTACAGGCTTGTCCCTAAGTTTCTTCCCTGGTCTCCAAGATTTTTACAAACTCAGCTCTAGTATTGTTCTTGAAAACGGAAGGGAAAATCACAATGAGTCGCTAGTACTCAACGTTACGGCTAACGGTTGTTTTGCCTGAGGATCGTCCCGATCCTACTACTCCAACTTCCGCAGATCGTTTCCCTGGCGACTTGCGCCGCAGCTCTTAAATTCTGGCGGAGAATAGCGGTGACCCTACCTTGAGTTCGGCTTATCAGGCAACTTAAACCGAAATTTGGCATGGGCGCGCTGGTAATTCGTTTGAGTAGCTCCGCAATCGTAAACTATTGAAAATTAATAAGTTAAAAATCTGAAGGCCTCGAATGTTAATTTAATGTTAAGCTAATGTTAAAAACATAAAATTGCGGTAATATTATGGAAGGTATTTTTGTAAAAAATAACAAAGATTTAGCGAAGTGATAAAACTGTCTTCATCTCTCATTTTTACCCTCGTTTTATCGCTTCAACTCGCTTTTGGGCAATCCTCTGAGCGCGAGACCGTAACTCAGGCCCTCCAGTGGCTCGCGATCACCTCGAACATCAAAATGACCCAACGATTGTCATGGGTAGTCGAAGGACAGTTCAGATTTGCAGATGATTTCGACCAACAACAATACCAGGCCCGTACCGCACTGGACATAAAAATCAATGAGCAGTTTTCGGTAGTCCCGCTGGGTTACGTATACACGTGGAATTATAAATATGGCAAGCAACCGACGGCATTTGAAAACAATGAGCACCGCATCTGGCAGCAGGTGTTCTACAAACACAACGTCAACCGCTTAAAAGTCGATCATCGACTCAGGCTGGAAGAACGTTTCATTCAACAACATCACGAAACAAGCGATGGATCGGTTGTCGACGACGGGTATGTTCTTAATCAAACCCGTCTGCGTTACCGTTTAATGGCGAGACTACCCCTAAATAAATCATCGATTGAACCCGGAACCTTCTTTGCGAGCGTTTATGATGAAATATTCTACAGCTGGGGCGAGCACGTTACCTACGAACGGCCCGATCAAAACCGAATATTTGCTGGTGTCGGCTATCAGTTCGATAAAAAGTTGACCCTGCAGGGAGGATGCCTTTACCAAATGTTGGTGAAATCAAACGGGGCTAAACAAGAAAACAATATCGGCCTTCAGTTACAGGTTACTTACAACGTTGATTGCACCAAAGCGGGGCAATGACCACCTATTAGTGACCAAGGAGCTAAAGTATTCCCAATAATTTTCAAACGTGTCATCCTTTCGGGATCCTACACACCAGGGATTGACTCCCCTTTGTTCTTCAGAAAATTACGCCCATCTTTAAAGAGTAATCCTGGTTACAATCCTTCTTTCCCTTAATAATAGATTTTGTGTCATCGAAGCTGATATTCCTTCTATTGTTTCAACTCGTGGGATTCTATTGCAGCGCTCAAACCAATTCTTCCCCTCCCCTGTATTTGGAAAGCGGCAATTTTCACTACAAGAATTATAGCATAAAAGATTACAAAGCCGACTTTCAGAACTGGGCAGTTTTGCAGGATAAAAGCGGCATCATGGTTTTTGCCAACGGCAACGGC
>DATHIE010000207.1:0-6766 GCA_035316905.1 Chryseolinea sp.
CTACGTCTCGTGCACAATGGACAGGACTTAATGGAGCGCCTAATACGCAGGTAGCCACTCTTCACTCTCCAATTAAATTATCACGATCTGCAGTTGGCGGCATGTTTGTCCACGACGAGATCGCCGTGACAAACCAGTATGCATTTGCTGGCACGTATGCATATCGTATCCCGGTATCCGAGAACGCAAAGATCTCTGTAGGGGCTCAAGCCGGTGTAGCTTATTACCGATCCAATCTCGATGACTTGCTCATCGTGACTCCGGGTGGTATACCTGACCCGGCCTTCGCACAAACGGAGACACGTTATTTACCCATCCTCGGACTTGGCGTCTACTACTATTCTAAGCGCTCCTATGTCGGGCTGTCGGTGCCTCAAGTGATCGACAACCGATGGGAGAACCAGGATGCCATATCAAAATCCAGACAGACACGACACTTCCTTTTGAGCGCCGGGTACGTCTTCGACCTCGGACCAAATCTTAAACTGAAGCCGAACACGTTATTAAAATGGGTTGAAGGAAAAGAATTTCAATTCGACTTGAATGCTAACTTACTCATGCACGAATTTATATGGGTAGGCGTATCCTATCGAATGAATGACTCAGTCGACGGTCTTGTGCAATGGAACATAACTCCTCAGCTCGCGCTGGGATATTCTTACGGTTACCCTATCACAGACATTGCAACCACACAATATGGTACGCATGAGCTATTGGTAAGCTACCGTATCAAGCACAACAGACACATCGTCTTTTCACCGAGATATTTCTAGGTGGAAATAAAGTTGAGATGCAACTTGTGCAACTCTCTAATTACATTGTTAGATTGAATAGTTGATGAAGAAGATACGTCTCACACTTTTAATCATATTTCTCGGGTCCGCCGCGCTGGCCCAGCATGGAAGTCATTCATATCGGAAACACGGTGATACGCAGTACAAGCATCATCATTACCAATCAGCTATAGGTTATTACATGAAGGCGCTCAAAAAAGCACCTGATCCTGGAAACATCATGCTCCAGATCGCTAAATGTTACAATAGGATCAACCAGCCCGTTGAAGCGGAAAACTGGTTCCTGCAGGCCAACAAGAACAAAGCGCAATTCACAATACAGGACTATTATCAGTATGCGCGTGTATTGGTTACATTAAAAAAACGAAGTCAGGCTGATGCGTTGCTTGAACATGTAGTAGCATCAGATCCGAATAGCAATCTCGCCCGGAGAGCTCTTTCCGATTTGCGGGATTTTGAAAAATACTACGTTGATTCCGTCAAGTTTTTAGTCGATACACTTTCCATCAACTCATCGGTTGCAGAATTTGCACCTGCCTATTATAAGGACGGGATAGTCTTCGCTTCTGCCCGGCAGGAAGGTATTCTCAGAAAGAAGTATCATTGGGATAACACTCACTTTTTGAACCTGTACGTCAGCCATCAAACTACACGCAAAAACTTTACGGCACCCGAGCTTTTCGAAAGGGATTTGAATACAAAATATCACGAAGGACCTGCAATATTTTACGACCATGGCGGGAGAATTATCCTGAACCGTAACCAGTCTGTTAAAGTTGTTGGAGCCGAAGATGCCTATGAGCGACGACTCGCTTTATACGATGGTATTGTCGACGAGGGAAAATCCACCTGGAGAGTAGCTCCTCTTCCGTTTAATAACCCCGCTTATTCTTATGCCCATCCTTCAATATCGGAGAACGGAGATACACTTTATATTGTATCCGATCAACCGGGAGGATACGGAGGGTCAGACATCTATCGTGTTATACGCAAAGGTGGCGTGTGGGGCAAGCTTTTCAATGTTGGTCCTGCAGTGAACTCTGCAGAAAATGAAGTTTTTCCATTTTTCGTTGACAATGTACTCTACTTCGCTTCAAACGGTCATGGAGGTTTAGGTGGTCTCGATCTTTTCGAATCACGCTTAACAGTTAATGGATTCAGCCCACCGGCAAACATGGGCTATCCAATGAATACTACAGCCGATGATTTCTCCCTCATCACCAAAATGGATCAACGCAATGGTTACTTTGCTTCTGCCCGTAGAGGTGACGATGACATTTTTTACTTCGAGAGACTGGAAGAGAAAATAAAGATCATGGCGCACATCTACGACAGTCTTACTCACAAGCCTTTGTCGGGTGCAAACATTCAGATCATCACAAACAATGGCAATGATTCCACGCTCAATGCGGATATCGAGGGAAACTTTAACATCGAGCTTCCCAAGGAAACTGCTTATGTGATCATCGGCACAAAAGACGATAAGATCGGAATGGTATCGGATATGGCAGACAAATCAAAGTCACACCGGATACCAGCACTTGGCGATTCTTCCAGCATTGCATGCATTGGATTTATTGTAAACGAAGAAGGTCTCCCAAAGAAAGCATCTACTGTGTCAATCGTTGATACCACCACCGGAGAGAAAATTGAATTTCCCGGAGACACTTCGCAACTTGCGTTCCTTGGCAAGAAAGGACATTCCTATCATATCGACGTTGCAGACAGTGCCGGACATAAGGCGAGTCACGACCTGAACATCGCTCTCACGGATAAGGATCCAAAATCGTTTACAATCGTATTGCCGGACTCCGAGCTGTTGGATATGTCTGCGAAGATCTTCAGGGGTGATAATAATACGCCCATACCGAATGCTAATGTCAAGATCATAACGTTTGGTGAAGACGATAAAGAGCTCATATCAGATGAAAATGGATTGGTGGATTTTAAGCTTAAGGAAGGTACAGCGTTTGTTATTGTCGGCACGAAAGACAATCTAACGGGTACGCTATCTGAAACCGCGGAACGTGGCAAGACCGACAAAGAAACACAGACACTTCCTGTTCCCCTCTATGCTGATAAGAACGATGTAACAGCGATCGGACTGGTAACAAATACTTCAGGTGATGCTGTTGACGGATTCAAGGCAACAGTCACCAACAAGGTGACGGGTGACAACATTCCAGTTGATATTAAACCGGGGTTGATGACATTTAAAGGAGATCATGGAGAATCGTACAATATTGCCGTGTCACATGACGACTACAAGACTACTCTCCAAGAGGTCATATTGCCGCAAGATGGTCCAGACGAGCACAAGTTCCATGTAATCCTTGAAGGAAAAAATGATGGACTCAAGATGGTTCTTCCCGTCGCTTCTGTAGCCTCCCTCACGATTGCGGATAACATCAAATCGGGAAAGTCGGAGTTGTTGATGGTCGACACGGATAAAGGAACAACAAAGGCTTTTATACTTTCAGGCAATACGTTGAGTGAGATCACCTCACGTGACAACCAGCTTTACCACGAAACGCCGCGAGGCGATGCCTATCTCGGGAAAGGTGAGCTTGGCGATCTTAGGAGAAATCCTTCTTCAGTATTGAAGGGTGTTGAGAAAACCGATGTAACAAAGCTCAGGAATATTTACTTCGACTTTGACAAATCGGACCTGGATGCGGATGATGAAAAGTATCTGATGCAGGTTAAAAGTATTCTCGAGCGGGACAATACTACAAGGCTGATCGTGGCCGGTCACGCCGACGATCGGGGTACTGATGACTACAATGTCAGACTCTCACTACGGAGGGTAAAGTCCGTTGAAGAGTTTCTCGTTCGGGCAGGTGTGCCACAGGAAAGGATCGTGCGAAGAGCTTATGGAGAAAAACTGCCAGTTGTTCCCTGCCACGGTGAAGAGTGTACCGAACAACAGCATCAATTAAATCGCCGCGCGGAATTTGTGATCAGCCAGGATGAGATCATTCCTGAAAGAGTATTACCGAAAGCGGGAGAATAGGCATAAGCTACATCCAAAAAAATGCGAGTATATAAATCGCAGAATCCCCCGAGAACTCGGGGCGACTCTGCGACGACAGCACATCCCATCTCAAACTCTAAATTATTTCTTGGCTTGAAAAAATGTTCGAAGACGTCGTAGCAGAGTCTCCCAAACTTCTTGGGGACTCTGCGTTTTGGTTTGCGATTAGCGAGGATGATCGGGCATAGTAAATTGGCCCGCAACTTGCACACTTCGGCCTAAATAGTCTTCCGACAACGTATCGTTCAGATCGGACTAAACGTTATTGTCTTATCAACCCCTTGTACCGTGGAAACTACCCTAACCCAACCTACCCGGTGGAGCTTAGCCACCATCATCGCATTCCGTTTCATCTTTGTCTATTTCGTTTTCTACATCGCCCCATTTCCGCTTTATTGGATTCCGTATGCAGGTGTGATCGTGGAGCCTTTCAGTAAGATGTCTTTCGCCACAACAGAACTATTGGGGAAAGCACTTTTTGGGGCCGGTTACATTCTTCCGCCCGAATCCACCGGCAGCGGGGACACGATGCACAACTATGTGCAGCTAGTCTTTGCACTGCTGTTTGCAACAGCCGGAACTATTGTTTGGTCAGTACTCGATCGAAAACGCGGCAACTATGAAAAACATCTGTATTGGTTTGTAATAGTACTTCGATACTATCTGGCATTTACAATGTTGTCGTACGGTTTTGCAAAAGTTTTCAGAACACAATTTCCACCACTTACGTTTGGCCAGCTTGGCAAATCATACGGTGATTCTTCACCCATGAATCTTTTATGGACATTTATGGGATACTCTGGTCCGTACACGGTATTCACGGGACTAGGTGAAGTTGTTGGTGGATTGCTTTTGCTCTTTAGGCGCACGCGATTGCTTGGAGCATTGGTGGTTGTCATTGTGATGACCCACGTTGTAATCCTTAACTTATCTTATGATGTACCTGTTAAATTGTATTCCGCCCATCTTTTGATCATGGCGCTCATCATAATGGCGCCGGACTCGAATAGGTTGTTGAACTTTTTCCTTCTTAACCAGACAGTCTCTCCCGAACCTGTCAGACCTCTCTACAATACGCAACAGAGAAAGTGGATCTATATTGGAGCCAAAGCGTTAATCCTGATCTATGTAGTTAGTCAGACGGTTATCAACAATTGGGATCAAAAACGTGACGTAGATAAATACGTCGCCCTGGCAAACGGAATTGGCTCTATCGACGGCGAGTACGCAGTTGAAACATTCGTACTGAACAACGATACACTGCCACAGATTAAGGAAGACACGCGTCGTTGGAAAGGTATGACGATCAATGGAAAACAAATTAGAGTGGAAAGCATGGATGGTGCCGTCATAAATTGGCACTTTTTGGGGAACACTGGTTACCGGAGGATGGTGATTCATTCGCCCGATCTTTCAACGTATGGAAACTTCACCTTTCATTCCGATAGCACACGAATAAGCATAGAGGGTACCCTCATAAACGATAGCCTAAAGATCATCGCGCGTAAAAAATCCGGAGGTGGATATCTTCTCGTGAATCGAGGATTTCACTGGGTAAACGAATACCCTTTTAATCAATGATGATGTTGTGGCGATGCTTCGGAAAAAAGTCAGACAACGATGAATCGTAGTTAAAAATTGGTAGGTTGTTAGTCAACAACCGGCAAGTGGATGTTAAAGTTGACCTTCATGAAACGTTTAGCAAAAATCGGACTGACGATCCTGGGATTGATATTACTTCTCATTATTGCTGTACTGCTTCAAAACGTTGATCCTGTTCTTCAAAAAGCGATACTACCAATCCCATACACGTTTAACGATACCCTGGCAAACCATTCCTATGACCTCGACAGCCTGAAAGGCATTATCGGAAATAACAAAGGACTCCCCCCGGGATTCGAGATAGCAGGGGCTATTGCGTTTTCAGCTTATCCTGAGCTTAAGGATGTTGAAATTGACATGGTGTTTATAAATGGTGGTGCTCCAATGGAATCGAGACCTTTGATCTCCACGTTGATCGGACCAAGGAAGTACCGGCGGTATGTAATACTGTTGAACAACGAACGGCCTAGTTACTTCGAACCGATACTTCTTCGCTCACTTCCTTTCGATGCACAGGTTGGGGTTCTCGCTCATGAGCTTGGACATATCGTTTACTACGAGCAGCTTAATATCCTGGAGTTCGGTAAATGGGGACTGAAGTACTTGCGTAGCGACGATTTTCGGGCAAAACATGAGCGGTCCACTGACCTCATGCCCGTGTATCACGGCCTCGGAAGTCAGATTTACCAGTACGCGTACTTTGTCCGGAAAGATTCCACCTGTAAAACATTCTACCAAGAGGATAAGGATTTTATGGACAAGTATTATATGACTGACGACGAAATTGCGGCTGATTGGAGGAAATGAGTCAGTCCATGGTTGTTCAGTTTATAGTCCATGGTTATCGGTCCATAGTCCATGGTGTCCATAGCGATGGTATCTCGTATTTATGAATTCAATATTGTGTCCATTTTCGTGAAATGCTAGCGGACTGAACACCTGTTCCATCTGCAGGCTGTCTAAAGGCTACGAAGATAGAAACCACAAATCACGCATTAGGATTGACCATAACTAACCTTCGGCTAACCATGGACCATCGACCATTCGACCACCGACTCCTCGCCTATGAAAGACCTAATGTTCAAACATCACCAAACGACGGACCAACTTTGACCATAACTAGTGCTGTGTTAAGGTTGAAATGACGTTTGACTCAGACTATGAGCTTCTTCCAAGAAGGAGCTTTTGAAATGAAAAAAGAAATACATTTTACCGCAGAGGGAATGCAAATGCATCAGCAGGACTCATTCGTGAGAAGCACAGGGAGACTCGTTTGCGTTAACTTGATAGTGCATCTGATGCGCGGAGGGCGCAGACAGCAGTTCTGATCGGTTGC
>DATHIE010000208.1:0-11325 GCA_035316905.1 Chryseolinea sp.
AACTGAACGAAGATCCACTCTTTTGCAAAAGATTGCGGACCTGATCGATCGCGATCTTGATAAGCTGGCGCGCGCTGAAAGTGTAGATAACGGTAAGCCGTTCAACCTTGCAAAATCTCTGGACATACCAAGAGCGTCGGCTAACCTTCGCTTTTTTGCAACTGCGTCAATGCACTTTTCCAGTGAGGCCCATATCACCGGTGCCGAGGCGGTAAATTATACATTGCGTTCTCCGGCGGGAGTGGCGGGATGTATTTCGCCGTGGAATCTTCCCCTTTATTTATTTACCTGGAAGATCGCTCCCGCATTGGCAGCTGGCTGTACCGTTGTAGCTAAACCTTCCGAGCTTACTCCTATGACCGCTTTCATGTTGTCTGAATTGTGCATCGAAGCTGGACTTCCAAATGGTGTCCTTAATATCATTCATGGACTTGGTCCCAAGGCAGGGCAGGCGATTATCGAACACCCAGACATCACTACTATATCTTTTACCGGAGGAACTGTGACAGGAAAAAAAATTGCGGCTACGGCGGCACCTATGTTCAAGAAGCTGTCGCTGGAGCTGGGAGGGAAGAATCCTAATATCATTTTTGCTGACTGCGATTTTGAGCTCGCAATAAGCACGTCTATTCAGTCGTCATTTTCAAATCAAGGGGAAATTTGCCTTTGTGGTTCAAGGATGTTCATTGAAAGAACTATCTACGATAAGTTTGTATCGGAATTTGTAAAACGAACAAAAGCATTGGTGATCGGCGACCCGTTGAATGACCAAACACGTATCGGTGCGCTGGTGTCTGAAGGTCATATGAAAAAAATTCTTTCCTATATAGAACTTGCAAAACAGGAAGGCGGGCAAATACTAACTGGGGGTAAACAACTTAAGGGATCGGAAAGATGTGAAGGTGGCTACTTCGTGGAACCAACAGTTATTGCAGGTTTGGATGAAAAATGCAGGACGAATCAGGAGGAGATTTTCGGCCCGGTCGTTACTGTGATTCCATTTGACACGGAGGAAGAAGTCCTCGGATATGCGAACAGCACGACCTACGGATTGTCTGCTACTATATGGACAGAAAATCTAAAACGTGCGCACCGTGTAGCTGCAGGGGTAAAAAGCGGAATCATTTGGGTTAACTGTTGGCTGTTCCGTGATCTGAGGACTCCGTTTGGAGGGATGAAACAATCCGGTGTTGGTCGAGAGGGAGGGTGGGAAGCATTGAGATTTTTTACGGAGGCGAAGAATGTTTGTATCAAATTGTAGTCAGAATTCGATAATGGTGTTTAGAGCCTTATCGAATCATAATAGTCAAGTATTTTTAGAAAATCCTCTTTGCGCTTAAACGTCAGGTTGTTTTGTTTAGCAAACGTTTTTAACTTCTCGTAAACAGGTTCCGTGACAAATTCGATAAGCAAATCGTCATCCAGCATTTTGTTTTTGGTCTTCACGTCGCCGCTTGCCAACATCCCTGTATTTTCTTCGTTGACAATCTTAAAATAGGGTTTGATGTCGCCTTGTGCATTCATTAGATAAATGGTTTCTTCCTGCGAAACAACAACCCTTCTATTAGTTGTTAAAGCGGTGGCATTGGGTGAATAACTCAGCGGGTTTCTCGACAGCTTTTGTTCAACATCAACAGGGTCTGTTTTAGCCAAAATAGCAAACGAACTGTATTCCCGGACGACCTCAAAAAATAACGGGCGAACTACATTAGTTTCAGAATCTTCATACGGAAACGTGTAAAATACACGCTGTTTTTGCAGACTTTCATCAAAAAACTCAAAGCCCACGACACGAGTAGCGGTTAAGACTTTTGAATTAGTTCCATCCTGAAAAGAAAGTACACCGCTTTGGTCAGTATATTTCACTAGCCCTTTTAGTTCGGTTCCATCAGTCAACATGATCGTTCCTTGAAACCATTCAGCATTCTCCTTAAGTAGAGGCTCTTCTTTCTTTTTCTTTTTTTGAGCAAATGAACTGACGCTTAAGAAGAGCAGTGCAACAACAGTTAGTCTCATCACAACTATAGTATTTGGGCTTAAAACTATAAAAATTATCAATTCAGTTTCTATCTTTCGACAATGCAATTCTTTGATATAGAAAATATATTTTTTCAGATCCTTGGTTACCAGATGAGTTACCTGGAATTTTTTTCCGTGATCACCGGCCTCGCTGCTGTAGCGCTCTCAGCGAAAGCACACATCTGGAGTTGGCCGATCGGCATAATAAATGTTTTTCTTTCTGCATTCTTCTATTATCAGATCCAGCTTTATCCCGATATGTTTCTGATGATCTTTTTCTTCGTGACAAATATTATGGGATGGTGGCGCTGGGCTAATCCCAAGCCCGGCGAAGAGGACAGGAACAAAGAATTGAAAGTAAGCTTCATGAAATGGAAACAATTTATATTGTTAACCTCGGGCGGAGTTGTTGGAACTGTAATCATAGGGTCAATGGCCAGTAAACTGCACGAATGGCTCCCTTTTCTGTTTAATCTCCCGAGCTCGTATCCATTTGCAGATTCATTTATCCTTGTGATGAGCGTTATTACAACATTTTTCATGATACAAAAGAAAGTTGAGTGCTGGATTATATGGATCGTTATAGATATAGTTGCTACATACCTTTACTTCATTAAGGGCGCCAAATTCTTTGCTGTTGAATATTTTATCTTTACACTCATCGCAGTGTTTGCACTGTGGAACTGGATCAATGAATACAGGAGAGAACAACATAGGCAATCAACAACCGTATGAGAATTTCGATTAAGACGTTCTGGCCCGCTGCCATTTCTTTGATTGGTGCTACCGTATTGTTTTGTTTGCCTGGAGACGAATTCCCGGAGAAGTCGTGGTTCGATAAAATTTACCTGGATAAGTGGGTACACGTCGGATTGTTTGCGGTGCTGGTTTTGCTTTGGTCTCTTCCGCTTTTACACAAAATCAAAATTCACTCTCGTTTACAAAAGGCACTGGTCTGGACTGCCGTAGCTTTTGTTGTTTACGGAATTATCATTGAGCTAATACAGGGACGGTTTATTCCGCACCGCACCTTCGGCGTAGATGATATGGTAGCGGACGCAATTGGTTGCGGACTAGGCTTCTTTTTGGCCAACAGACAAACTAACCACTAACCACTAACCATTAACAAACTAACCGTTAACCATGAGGCGTGGTCTTGTCATCGGAAAGTTTTTGCCCATTCACCATGGACATATTGCGCTAATAGATTTTGCCGCCAGTCAATGTGATGAGCTCATAGTTTCAATGAGCTACACTGATCAGGATCCTATTTCCGCGGATCTTAGATTTTCGTGGATTAATGAAATCTTTAAAGATCGCCCGACAATTAAACCAGCGATGATTCGGGACGATTTTGACAACGATCAGCTCCCCCTCCCGGCGAGAACGAAGAAATGGAGTGAGGTGATCCGACGCACTTATCCGGCAATTGATGTTCTGTTTAGTTCAGAAACCTACGGCGAACCGTTCGCTTTGAATCTCGAGGTAAAACATAGATCGTTTGATCCCGAAAGAATAAAACATCCCGTATCGGCAACGATGATAAGGAAGAACCCATTCACTCATTGGGAGCATATTCCCGAAGTTGTACGGCCGTATTTTGTAAAAAAAATATGCATCTACGGACCTGAAAGTACTGGAAAATCGATGTTGGCTATTAAGCTCGCAAATCGTTACCAGACAGAATATGTTCCGGAAGTGGCAAGGGAGTTCATTAATTCGAATGACTTTACCGTCGACGACATTGTCAAAATAGCTCGAGCACATGTCGATCGAATAGAGCAAAAGACAAAGACGGCAAACAAAATACTGATTTGTGATACGGATGGTATCACGACGCAAATCTATTGTCGTCATTACCTGAAAGTGGTTCCTGATATTCTTTACACTCTTGAAAAGAAAGTAGAGTATAGCAAGTATTTTTTATTGGACATTGATGTGCCGTGGGTCGCGGATGGATTGCGAGATCTGGCTGCCAATCGGGAATTTATGATGAAAACATTCAGAGATGAACTGGTTCAACGAGAGATCGACTTCGTTCCCGTTCGGGGTGACTATGTAGAAAGGGAAGAGATTGTTTCCAGCGAGATTGATCGGATGATGTCTATGACTTAATGGCCAATCTGCTAAGTTTCGTCCGCAGTAATTTTTTTTCAGTGTTCGACGTTGTTAGCATCGTTGCCTTGTCATAATTGAGACGTGCATTTTCTTCGTCACCTAATTCAGAATAGAAATCACCTATTGCCGCATAGTAAAGATAATGACCTTCCAATCCGGTGATCTCCTGGAGTGCTTTTAGCCCCGCCAGGGGGGAATGGCCATAGCCAATGGCAATGGCTTTGTTAAGCTCAACGATTGGTCCAGGTTTAAAGCGAAGTAAAAAGGTGTACAGCTCAATAATATTATTCCATTTCGTCTCTCTGAATGAAGGCGATGCAGAATGACATCCGGCAATGGCGGCTTCAATGTGATATTCCGTGAACTCCTGACCTTCTGCAGATTGTTCCAGAAACAGTTTTCCTTTCTCAATCAACGGTTGACTCCATTTTGTCCGATCCTGATCCTGAAGAAGAATAACAGTTCCGTCTTCTGCAAGTCGTGCCTCTTCACGCGAAGCTTGAAAGCACATTAACGCGAGCAACGCCCTGGCCCTGGGTGCCGTTGTAATCGGATTGTTCACGATGAGGTGGCACAGTCTCATGGCTTCTTCACATAGTTCATGACGGATCAATTGATCAGGATGGGATGAGTTGTATCCTTCACTGAACAGCAAATAGAGCGTATGAAGAACCGCATCCATTCGACCGGGTATCGTAGCTGGTACTGGCGTCGCAAGACTGATCTTTTCTTCTCTGATCTTTTCCCGTGCACGGTACAAGCGCTTAACAATAGTTTCTTCATTAGTAATAAAACTATTGGCGATTTCCGCTATGCTTAAACCACAAAGTGTTTTTAGCGTTAACGCGATCTGTGATTCATATGGAATTGTCGGATGACAGCAAGCGAAGATCATTCGCAGTTGGCTGTCTTCAATCTCATTGTCAAGAAAGAAACTGCTTACAGTCGGCGATAATGTCCATTCCGATCTGAGGGCATAACTAATTTCAGATTCGATTTGATCGTGAAGACGTTGCTTTCGGATGGCATCAATGGCTTTTCTCTTTGCAACAGTGTAAAGCCAGGCCGAAGGGTTTTCGGGGATCCCTTTGTACCTCCACGTAGTCATCGCTTTTAGCAGCGTATCCTGCACAATATCCTCTGCAAGATCCAGGGCTTGAAAACCTAACAAACGGGTCAACACTGCCGCCATCTTTCCCGCCTCGTAACGAAATAGATGACCGACCAGCTGGTTTACCTGTTGTTCAAGCATTCATAAATTTAGCGATTTTCCATCGCATGGATTGTGAAGAATGCAATGACCTTTAACCCCCATATAGTCAAACGAACTCCCCTGCAGATATCGCCTGGAAAAATTCAACGGTAGCGATAGATGCAGAAGGATATTCGATTGAGAGTAATTGGTTTAGAATTTTTTAGGTGATCACATTTTCATTACTTCCCGGACTTCAACAATTCCACCCAGATCATAGTCAGGACAATCCTTTGCTATTTGAACAGCCTCATCAAGATTTTTTGCGTTAAGGACAAAAAATCCACCAACTATTTCCTTGCTTTCTGCAAACGGTCCATCTGTCACGGTCTTCTTTGGCCCCCTTACAGTTTTTCCCCCGGGTTGAAGGGCTTCTCCCGCGACGTAGCGGTTTTCTTTCGTCAGTTTTTCAACCCAGGCAAACCATTTCCCCATATGTGCCTGTTGAGCTTCGGGTGAAAGATGGCTGGGATCGCCACCGAAAAAAATAAACATGTACTTTTCCATTGTGTTAAGGATTTTGGTTGAACATAATTTACACTACGACGATCCAATGTCCGAGGGATGGACAATTGTTAAGGATTTTTGTTGGGATTTGTGAAAAAAAAATGATCCCTCCCGAACGTTACGGGAGGGATCAGTATTCTTTGACCGAATTATTGACTACGCTTTTCCAGCGCGATAACCACGTGTTGCGAAATATAAGATGAACAAATAACAGGGAACCATCATCAGGTAGGCGTCCTGGAGTCCCCAAGGGAGGGCAAGCTTGCCATAAACGAGCGGCAGAATCGCGCCCCCGGAAATAGCCGTAACCAATAGTGCTGAACCCATCTTAGTGAACTTTCCAAGTCCGTCAATTCCCAATGGAAAGATCGCAGGCCACATTAGTGAGTTTGCAAGACCTAATAAGGCGATGAAGCCAACTGATACATAACCCGATGTTACTACGGCGAGTATTGTAAATACCACTCCAAGAATGGCGCACCATTTCAATGCATTCTGTTGCGAAATGTATTTTGGAATCGTAAAAATTCCCACCACGTACCCCACTAACATAAAGGCGAGCGTGCCTTGTGTAAAGTATCGCGCTATTGACAATTCGATCCCTAAAGATTTTCCGTAACTGATAATAGTATCACCCGCCATTACTTCCACACCTACATAAAGGAATATCGCTAGTACACCCAATAGAAGGTGAGGAAACTGAAATACACTGGTCTTTCCGGCGCTAGCGGAAGCACTACTTGACCCTTCATCTCCATCATCCTTGATATCCGGCAGGCCCGAAAATAGTATCGCAATAGCAAGAACAATAAGCACGGAAGCCATGATCGCATAAGGCATGATCACCCTTCCAGCAAGTTCATCAAGTTGCGCGTTCTTGGCTGCTTCGTCCATTGATTGCAGACTTAGAATAAGGGCATCAGCATCGTTTAAGGCAATCGCTCCAAAAATCAGTCCTGCCAGAATTCCGGCAAACTTGTTACAAATGCCCATGATACTGATTCGCGTCGCGGCACTCTCAATGGGCCCTATATGGGATATATATGGATTCGACGCCGTTTGCAATAATGCGAGTCCGGTACCTATGATGAATAGGCCAATCAGGAACAGATCAAAATTTCTGGACTGTGCAGCGGGTATAAAAAGAAGCGAACCAGCAGCCATGATGAACAACCCCAGCACCATACCTTTCTTGTATCCCGTTGCCCTAAGTACAAATGATGAAGGGATAGCCATGACGCCGTAAGCAATAAAGAATGCGGTTACAACAAGGAAGGATTGTAGATCCGTCTCAAGCTCGCACGCGATCTTTAAGTAAGGGATCAACGTCCCGTTTACCCATGTGAAGAATCCGTAAACAAAAAACAATGCCCCGATTATAACCATCGGAACGATATACGACTTCTGTGAGGTAGTCGACGTCTGAGTAGTAGTCATGTATTGGTATTAGGATTGGTTCTAAGTTTGGTTATTTATTTTTCGTTCGCAACAACTCCTTTACTTCCACGCAAATTCAAGCAAAAGCCTATTTTTGCGCCGGACTTAACGACTCTAATTTGCCGCACAACCGATTTTTCCTATCGTCTGCTCGGTGAAAATCAGCAGAAAAATAAGAATGTTTGCGCAAACACCAAGTACTTTAAAGACCGAAATAAATCAAAACCCTATGGACGCGTCAAATAAGCCGAAAAAAAAACTCGCATTACTAGTGCTGGCTGCCGGAATGGGCAGCCGTTACGGCGGAATTAAACAAATCGATGGCTTCGGCCCCAGCGGCGAAACTATCATGGACTATTCTTTATTTGACGCGATCCGCGCGGGATTTACCAAGGTCGTTTTCATCGTTCGCGACGAAATACTTGAAACGGTAAGGGAAAAATTCTTACCACGACTCCAAGGCAAGGTTGAGGTGGAATTTGTTGTTCAATCACTCGACAAGCTTGTTCAGCCTCAATATCAAAATCCAGAACGAACAAAACCCTGGGGAACCGGACACGCTCTGTTGTGCGCGCGCGACGTAATACATGAACCTTTAGTTGCCATTAATGCTGATGACTTTTATGGATGGGCGTCGTTTGCAGCTATCGCAGATTTTTTCGCTAAGGACACGGCTGGACATCACGCAATGGTTGGTTATACTTTAAAAAATGTTTTGTCAGAGCATGGAAGTGTTTCTCGGGGATGTGGCGAACAGGATCAGAATGGTTTTCTAACATCCGTCGTTGAAAGGGTAACGATAGTCAAGGAAAATGGTAAGATCATTTCAAAGGAAAAGGATGGCGACCGATTGATGAGCCCTGATACGCCGACATCAATGAACTTCTGGGGATTTCAACCCAACATATTTGATTACTCAATGAAGCTTTTTGAAAACTTCCTCAAGAATAATCCAGGTAATCTTAAGTCTGAGTTCTATATTCCGATAATTGTGAACGAATTGATCAAAGAGGGTAAAGGCAAAGTAAAAATCGTCAATGGAAGCAACGTCTGGTTTGGTGTTACTTACAAGGAAGACAAAGTAGAAGTATCCCGGCGGATCCAAGAGTTAGTTGACGCAGGCGAATACCCCGCTAAACTCTGGTAGTAAAAAAATCATATGTCTGTCTTTTTAAGTGCTGAATGGCGAAAACTTGCAATGGCGAACTATGCTATTGAACCGTCGCTGCTTGCTTCGTTCTTGCCTGAAGGGACTGAACTTGATCTGTGGAATAATAAATGTTATGTAAGCCTTGTTGGCTTCCTGTTCCTGAATACACGCCTCAAGGGAATTAAGGTACCGTTCCATACAAACTTTGAGGAGGTCAATCTGAGGTTTTATGTAAGACGTCTGGATCATGATGGAATAAAACGGGGAGTGGTTTTTATCAAAGAATTTGTACCCAAGCCAGCACTAACCTTTGTGGCAAATACTTTTTATGGCGAGCATTATCAAACTGTGCCTATGAAGCACGAGTTGTTAATGGATTCTGAGTTGAGCACTTTACAAATTGGCTATAGCTGGAAATTAAAAGAGTGGAATTCCTTCAGCGTGACGGCCGACTCTATGCCAATTGACATTATCGCGGGTAGTGAAGAGGAATTTATCACTGAACATTATTGGGGTTATATGGCGCTCAGTTCGCTTTTCTAAATAAACTGAAACCGTCATCCGTGTTTCTGGTTGAAGGGTCAGAGATCATCGTGCGAGAGGCGAAGGTGCTTCAAGATGATTTGCCCGCTATCGTAATGCCCATAATTTCGGAACAAAGTCCATAATATAAGGCTGGATGGCAGAAGCATGATCGCCGCTCAGTTTGAGGAACGTCAGGCTACTGTTAGATGTACCGTTAGAAATTAATTTATTATAAGTATCGACGGAATTCTGATAGGGAACGGTAACATCTGACTCACCGTGATACATGTACATTTTCGCGATTGGCTTCCAATCTGTGAGACTGTTCTCAATAAAGGCATTTTTGATATACGAATATTCCGGGTCGGAATTCAGTTTTTCAAACAACCCTTCCTGCAAAAGGTCTGCTAAAACTGTCGTGAGCTGCGAATTAATTTCTGAGGTGCCTTTCGTTCCGTCAAATAGGCCAGGTATCCTGTCCGCATAGGGTGGTTTGAAAAAGTCAGTGAGTGCGTCGGAGAAATCGTAAGAAACCTGATATGCTCTAATGACATAGGCGATATAGGAGGGGTCGTCGTAAGTAACCTTACCGAGAAGATAGTTCTGCATTCCAGAAATATCGTATCCCCCTGCTGCAGGAAATGAAGCTATCAAATCGAAACCTTCAAGCCCTTGTTCTTCAATTGCCTTGTGCGTGGCCATAGTAACATAGCCGCCCTCGGAATAACCGGCGAGGAAAAGTTTCTTGTTGAAGTGAATATCTTCATCAGCCGACAGTTCACTTGCTGCTGTTAACAAATCGATCACTGCTGATGCTGAATATTCCTCCACATAATAAGGGTGAAGGATAGAGGACGAGCTACCAAATCCTAAGTAATCAGGAATAACGGTGATAAAACCCGTGGAAGAAAGCGCCGCGTACAGCAATGCATCGGAGTCTGCTTCAGATAAGTTAGTAGGCGCATCGTCGTGGTCAGTTATAGTTCCATGATGAAAGCTCAACATCCCGACCTCGTCACTTGTTTTCGGAAGCACAACCAAACCGGAAGCAGATATTTCATTGTCCTGGAAAGTTGTTTTATAGATCACCTTATATACTTCAGCGTCGTAGTTTATCTCGTCGACATCAAGATCAAATCCTGAGAATTGGGCTAGAAATTGTAATTGAGATGCAGACGCAGTATACAACAGCGTGGCCTCTACTAATTTTTCATTGGCTGGCGGCTCAGGGGACGGCGAGTTGTCATCGCAGGAAAAACTGAGTGCAACAGCCACGGCAGCGAATGTCCTTACACGAAATGCGGCCCAATCCAATACTTCAAAATATCTCATGATCCAATTCTGATTTGTCCTAATATGCTGATTCCATAACTAATCACACTCCAATAAGTTCGTATTTATTGTACAATTTTTGTTTTTTGTTTTACAGCCTTCAGCATTTTCCTACCTTTCTTTATATAAATTTTATATGAGGCGTTTCGATTTTTTATTTTTTGCGTTGGTACTTACGGCTTGTTGTGCCCTTGATCTTTACGCTCAGGACCCTAATATAAATCTTGTAGGCGCCTGGCAACGCGGCCCTGAGGAGAATCGCATCATTTGGATAAACTCCGAGAAACATTTTGCGGCTGTAGTTTATAACGTTAAGGAAAACAAATTCCTGGGAACATGCGGTGGAACCTGGAAAGTTGAGGGAAACGCTTTCGTGGAAGTTCACGAGTTTAACACGATGAAAGCCGAGCTCATAGGAAAAGAGGTTAGGACTACAATAGACATGAAGGATGGCAAACTCATTTTTAAGATGAAGGAAGGTGACGAAGAATGGACACGAATTGATAACGGAAGCCCTGGTAAACTTGCCGGCGCCTGGGTGATTACGGGCCGGGTTAATGACGGTCAGGTCAGAAAGATGACGCCAGGGGCACGCAAGACAATGAAGATCCTTTCGGGAACGAGATTTCAATGGATCGCTTATAATTCAGAAACAAAAGAATTCTCCGGAACAGGAGCGGGCACATATACAACAGAAAACGGAAAATATGTTGAAACCATTGACGTTTTCTCACGCGATAAGAGCCGCGTGGGTATGAAGTTGGAGTTCAACTTTTCACTCGAGGACAGTGACTGGCATCACACCGGGCTTAGCAGTAAAGGTGAGCCGGTGAATGAGATATGGACCAAAAGAGAAAAACTAGGGCTCTAACGGGCATGGAAAAGATCCGCTACATTCGCAATCGTCGATGTTAAAACAATCCCAAACAACATTCATCAAATCGAAGGCGCTGGAATTGGGTTTTTCATTTTGCGGAATTTCAAA
>DATHIE010000209.1:0-10417 GCA_035316905.1 Chryseolinea sp.
AGGCTGCTTTCCACGCAACTCCCCATCAATATCTTACCAGGATCAGGCTCGCCCATGCTGCCCGACTATTGAAACACACGACTATACCCGTCTATGAGATCACCTGGATGTGCGGGTTTGAAAATGTCAGCTCTTTTTGCCGCGCCTTCAAATCAGAGCACGGAGTCCAACCCAATAGTTTCAGGAAAATGAGCTGACAAAAATTGAGCATTCCTGCACATATTTCTTTATTCTGACAGAATAGTTTTGATCTATTGACAACGGGTTCCTATTCACTTCTAATTATGCTATAATCCAGCCCTCACTTTAATTTCCTTAAATCGCACATCATTTCTAATTCGTTTCCAGCGGGGGTCATGGTTGAGCCAAAGCAACCAACCATGAATATCATTATCTCCATTATCCACCACTTTGTTGAGCCACAGAAAGGTATTATCAAAATCGCCCATTGCTTCATATGCCGTTGCGATTTGATAGGCTACCACTTTTTCACCTCTTGCATTTCTGTGCAGTACTTCTCGTAAAGCCAGTTTGCCGTTTAAGATATCGTCTGCCAGAATGTAGGCACGGGCAAGGTTGGCAACGCCACCTGCATCGCCTTTGAGCGAAGGTGTCGCGAGTTTTTGTTGAGCCAAAGCTTGTTCATATTTTCCTTGCTCGGCAAGAGCGAGCCCTTTGTAAAAATGAGCCAGCCAGTTTGTTTTTGGATATTGGCTTGTGATGAGGCTATCGCAATGTTTAATGACCCAATTGTAGTCATGTGCCATAAATCGCATGCGAGAAGAGTTGTTGAGGATGCGTAGCGTAGTGAGGCTGTCGGCATTGGCAAGTGCTGCGGCTCTGTTTTTATAGGCTTCTTCAAAATTATTTTGAACAGCCAATAAAATGGCATACTCAAATCGAATCCAGGCATTTTTAGGCTCGGTTTCTAAAATCTGTACAAGGAGTTTTTCGGCACAGGCATAATCGTTTTTTAAAGCGATCATTCTATTAGCCAAACCTCTAATCCCGTCCACCGAATTGGGATTTAACGAAAAGGCTTTTAGAAAATAGAAGGTACTTTTTTCTTCCCCCGTTTTTGCCAACACACCCGCATATCTGGGTGACATGCCGTGTGCTGAACTTAATTGATAGAATGCCTCTGCATTGGTTGAATCGATTGCAACTGCTTTTTCGAGCAAAACAATAGCTCCCAAAACGTTCTCTTTATTAGGTTGATTCACGAGCTCGGTTGCATTCTTTACCAACAAATCTGATGATATTCTGGCGGGGGGAGTATTTACCGCTGGCCTCGACACAGGTTGAACGGTGGGACAATCAACAGGAAAGCCTGCTGGTATTGCTTTTTTCTGTGCAAATGAAATGGTTGCTGAAATAAAAAGAATCACAATCATGCTTACTGTAAAAGGAAGCCTTGAGTAGCCTGGATATTTTGTTTTGCTTATCTGTATATCAATAGTCTTTTTCATATTTAATTGAAGCATGTAAACATGTTGAATTTGTTTTTTTGATTTCTTCAAGAAATGTATTTGGTAGTAAGGTGGCCTTAACCTTGCTTACAACGTTTATTGGGTTGGTAATTCTGACCTTCACTCGTTATCTCCTTATCTCCTTATTTCCTTATCTCCTTATCTCATACCACAGCTCCACCATCCCACTTTTATAGGCTGTCACATCCTTCAGATGCAACGCTTGCTCTAGTCCTAAGTCATTAAAAAACAGTTTCCCGTCACCCAAAATAATTGGCAGAATTGATAGCCTTATTTCGTCCGCCAATTTTAGTCGAATGAAATCTTTGCAAAGCATTGCCCCACCCACAACCCAAACATTCTTGTAGTTTGGTGTTAGCCGTTCATTCACAAGTTTGTTCAGGGCGCCGGAATAAGTTTCGACGTTCGGTCTTTCAATGGGCAAGTTTCTTCGGGTTACTACAATTGTCGGTGTGTCTCCATAAGGCCAACCATAGGATTTTGAAAGCCCAAGGGCGTGTTCGTAGGTCCGTGAGCCCATCACATAGCAATCTATCGTCTGGAGAAATTCTTCAGCGTTTTGTTCTGTAACTCCTTTTTCATAGTAGTCGGTAGTCTCAAACCACGAAACGCTATTGTCTTTTTTGGCAATAATTCCGTCAAGGCTTGAAACCATGTGGATCGTTATTTTAACTGGTACTGATGTCATTGGTGTACGCCTGGTGTTTAAGTCGGTCTTTTGAATTTCAATCTTTTTTTTCCTGTTTAAAAATAAATAAACCGAGATCTTTGAGTCATACCAGCCAGCAAAATAATGACACGAATGATCTCAGCAAGCAGACTGCCGGTTTAAACCTTTTGCTCATTTGCTTTGGCAGCGCACCATCGTAGCGAGCGGAGTACCAATTGCAATGAGTTACAGGTGGTTGATCGATTCTTTTCAAAAAAATAGTCCTTTGAAGGAGTATTTAGGTGTTGTTTCTATTAAATTGTACATACGCTGATCCTTAAGAGCAACTACGATGTACGCAGTTGAAGACCGAACCGCTTTTAAGATATGGTTAACCTAATGACCTATGGCAACTACCACAATTAATGCGCACTACGCATCCACGGTGGTCTATAATGATGCCGTTCCAGGAAATTTGTCACTTACACAGGACAAAAAGCACAGCTGCACAGCATACCCTGGAAATATTACAAACCTGAGATATAGAAATCGCAACATTTCTGCAGAAGGAATTGATGCCTGATTGAATGGCTTGCGAGACAAGCCTGGCTACCTGTGGACAACATTAGCCCATATTAGGATAATTGCATTACACTTTTACAAACAATAAACCCTCTTAGCCTATGAAACCTACAAAATTTATCCCAGCATTATTGCTGACATTTCTATGTCTAAGTGCATTCGCGCAAAAGGATTGGGACTGCCCTTGCGAAGGAAATTGTTGAAAATACTGGCATACAACCTGGAGAAGTTGTCGTGGTCAACGCGGGTCAGCATAACATCCCGCTATTGGAAGCGATTGTGATGGAGAGCAATAGTAAAGGCGCTTTTACAAATGTTTTTTTTACCACGGACGAAATAGAGCGTGCCCTCGCCCATGATGTACACTACCAGCACCTACTTACTACGCCCACCTATTTTGGAGAATGGGTAAAAAATATTGACGTGTGGATTGGCCTGTCAGCGGTTGAAAATCCTCAAATAATATTCAAGGACGCGTTGGAAGTACGAATGGTAGCATTGCGCAGTGGCGGACAGAAACTATATGATGGCTTTAATAAGTCCAAATGTCGCGTGTATTTCGTCAATTACCCGAAACCGGAGGAAGCCACTCTTGCAAAAATGGAATTCCCTGTCTACGAAAAAATGATAGTGGACGCCATGCAGGCCGATTATACTGCAATCGTCGCTAAGGCACAAACATTGGCAAATCAGATCAAGGCTTCGAAAAGTATAAAAGTGACTTCACCAGATGGCACTATGCTTACTCTTTCGGCTTCTGGCAGGCCAGTTTATCTCGGTGATGGACTCGTATCGAAATCGGATGTTGTCAACAAGACTCTATCACAACGAATGGCATATTTACCTGACGGAAGAGTTTCAGTAACAGGTATTGAAACTTCTGCTAGTGGTAAAGTTGTAGTGCCACGTGCTAAATGCCGGTTTGAGCCGATGACCAATATTCGTTTTGATGTTGTGGGTGGGAAGATGCAAAATATTACAGTAGGAGATGGAAAAGATTGTGCTGAAAAAATCCTCAAGGAAAATGCCTGTGATAAAAGTTTTGCCAGTATATCGATTGGATTAAACCCTTTATTGACAGCCAATGACGATTACTGGTCTGTAGCTGGCGCAGGAGTTGTCTATCTTTCCTTTGGAAATAACCAATTAGAAGGCGGAAAAAACACAAGTGCATTTTCATGGTCGTTTCCTATAATCAATGCTACGGTTGAAATTGATGGCAAAGTGGTGGTAAAGGATGGGAAGGTCGTTATGTAGGCAGAGTGTAACGCTGCCCGAATAATTTTACTTTATAAAGAACGCAAATACCCCATACGTTAGACGGCTATCAACGTAGTTAGTCAACTAATAATATTACTAAATGAAAGTATCCACGCCCCGGTTGGATGCTCAGAATTTTATTGTTGATTTTGTAAGGGATAACTCAAAATGTAATAACGGTTCGTTAATGTTGACCGTTTTGCTAGGTAAACGACCGAACAGCATTCATAACTATAACAGTTCCTGAAGCTGCACGATCTTCTGTTGCTCTACTTCGGGCCTTATGAATCCTCTCATTGGCCGTGCCAGATCAAGTGTTATATAGATAATCAAACAAGCCAGAAATATAAAACCTGTAATAACAACCCATTCTTTTGTTTTAAGAACAGGTGAAGTAAACCCACCTACAAAACTGATGACGATCGCGATAAAAAACAGCATATAACTGATAGGTCCAGGGATACCCGACGATAACATGGCGTCTCTTCTGGTCCCAACATCATACATGGCAGATAAAGTGGTCATCATCGTGGCGGCTGTAAAGCTAAGGTCTGGCAAATGAGATGCGTCCACGGTGCGCATCCATAAGCTCTTACCAATTTCGACCGCGTCTTGTTTTGACTTATTAAACTTCTCTGAATCTTCGGCGTATTCGAAGTAATCGATTCTTGTCTGAAGATATTTTTTCACATCCTCCCGTAAGCCAACTTGAACGCTGTCGGGAAACGTTTCCACCCGAAGGATCACAGTTCTAATTATGTTAGCCTCCTCGACCATTGCGGCGCGGATATTTTCATATCTGGTTGAAACATTACCAAACGTAAAGGCCAGAATGAATCCCCACAAGCCGAATAACTCCAAGCAGCGCATTTACTCCACCTTTTGTTTCGTGGTCGCCTATTCCTAAAAACTTATCTCGCACACCTTTTCCAGCTATGACCATGATTATGCATACGACAAACAAAGCCAGGCAGAGAACCGCAGCATTGACAGAGAAGAAAACCGAGTGTTTCATAAAAGGTCCAGTGAGGTTTGGTGTCTAAAATTAACTGTAGCGACGAGAGGTTTTGACTTCCTACCTGCATTTCACTTCCTTATATTCATCAGGCCTGCCATTCTCCTTTCAGTATGGGAAGCTGATGCTCTACCAACTGAGCTGCTCCCGCGGTGATATTTTTCTTGCCTCAATATAAGAAATATCGTGAGCTATTTCCGGGGAACGCGTTCGACTTGCAACTCATTAGCCCAACGCATTGGTGTTAATCTTTTATTCTCATTGTTTGTATTCCGCGTTGACCTTCCGTTTCAAGGTCATTGCTTATCCTCTTGAACTGCGATCAGCTGACGTTGAGCGTACAAAGTGGGTGAACGATTCTTGGCGACACCTCAAAATAAACTGATATCTTTAACTCATACAATCAAGCAAAAATCATGATACGAATAACCTCTGCAATCAGGCTCGCGGTTTTGAGCCTTTTGCTCCTTTGCTTTAGCTGCTCACCCTCGCAGCAGTCAGAGAATACCACTGGCAATTTGGATTCTGCCGCTTTTGAGGTTGTCGATGTTAACGTGAACGACTCCTTCTGGGGTCCCGGGCTTAAGCGCTGGGAGTCTGTCACTGTCAATGATGTGTTCGACAAGTTCGAAGGAAAGTATACACCTGAAGGTACCACTTTGGAGAGGGACTTTAAAGTCATGGGACAGACGCGGGATGCTTTTAAAAACTTTGATCTTGTTGCGCAAGGCAAACGCGCCATCGGTACACATCATGGGCCTCCGTGGTACGATGGTCTAATTTACGAGACGATCCGCGGAACGGCTGATCTGCTTAAGGGCAACCCCGATTCAATACTCGAAGTAAGAGTGGATGGTTACATCGATAGGATTGCTGCTGCACAAGCTTCTGAAAAAGACGGATACCTCAACACGTATACTCAGTTAATGGAACCCGGCCATCGCTGGGGTTTCGGCGGTGGAATGCTTCGCTGGCAACATGATGTGTATAATGCGGGGATGATGGTCGAAGCAGGCGTGCACTACTATAAGGCTACTGGCAAAGTAAAACTGCTCAATGTTGCGACCCGGTTTGCAAACTTCATGGTCCAGGAGATGGGCCCCGCTCCTAAGAAAAACATTGTGCCGGCGCACTCGGGTCCGGAGGAAGCATTGATCAAACTATATCAGCTATATCGCGACCAACCGGACCTAAAACAAAAAATGGAAGTTCCGGTCGATGAAAAGAAATACATGGAGCTGGCTACATTTTGGATCGAGGATAGGGGACACCATGTTGGATTTCCTCTATGGAAAACGTGGGGAGATGAAAAGTCAGAGAAGTGGATCAGAGACGTTAAATACGATTACACTAAGTACGGTGATCACCGCCGGCCGACGTGGGGTGATTATGCGCAAGATTCCGTTCCGGTATTTCAGCAAAAAACAATTGAAGGGCATGCCGTGCGTGCAACGCTGCTGGCGACAGGCATCACTGCCGCTGCGATAGAAAACAAGGACCCGCGGTACGAAGAGGTAGTGAACAACCTGTGGGACAACATGGCGGGTAAGCGCATGTTCATCACGGGTGGCGTAGGCGCCATTGCCCGCGATGAGAAATTCGGTTCAGACTACTATCTCCCCAACGAAGCTTACCTCGAAACGTGTGCCGCAGTAGGGGCAGGGTTTTTCAGTCAACGGATGAACCAGCTAACGGGCCAAGGAAAATACATGGATGAATTTGAACGCGTACTCTATAACAATGTACTGACCGGTATCTCACTGGATGGTACTAACTACACGTATCAAAATCCATTGACTGCCGATCAGCATCACCGCTGGGGCTGGCACGACTGCCCGTGTTGTCCACCGATGTTTCTGAAGATGGTTGGAGCTGTTCCCGATTTTATTTATGGAACGACTCCTGGTGGCATTGATGTGAACTTGTTCATTGGCAGTTCGGCAACCGTCAATGTGAACGGAGAGGATCATATTGAGATTGCTCAGAAGACTAACTATCCGTGGGATGGAAAGTCAACGATCACAGTCAATCCTGATAAGGAAAGAAGTTTTGTTATCCGCGTTCGTATTCCCGGTTGGGCAACGGGCGTTGAAAATCCATTCGGTCTTTATAATTCAAATGTCAAAAGCAACGTTGAGTTGAAGGTGAATGGCTCGGCTGTGTCGGTTACACCACTGGATGGTTATGCCGTGATTGAACGGGTGTGGAAGAAGGGTGATAGCATCGAATTGTTATTGCCGATGGAGCCACGTGTGATTCATGCGGATGCAAAGGTTACGGACCTGGCGGGCCACGCAGCGATTGCTTCCGGTCCGCTGGTTTATTGTGTTGAAAAGAACATGAACAGCAAACTGGATGAAATCAAGATTGATGCAGATACTCCAATGGAAATGCGTTTCGATCCTGCAGTGCTTGGCGGCGTGAACGTTATCAAAGGCAACGCAGTCTTAAAAGGCGGATCAAAAGTGACCTTTGCGGCCATTCCATACTATGCAGCGGGAAACCTCAGTACAGCGGAAGGGTATAAGGTTTGGGTGCGGGAGAGAAGATGAGAATGGAAGAATTTGAGAATCCTCACCTCCTCATCTTCTCACCTTCTCATCTCCTAAACTCCTTCGGCACCAATTCATGAACAGCTTTTATGATCTTTTCTTCCGTATCCTCAGTAAGTCGTGAAGGATGATTGTAGTAGGGCATTGAGCCATCTACTTCATAACCGCCTTCAGTGAACAGACGCTTGGACGCGATGTATATGGAAACGTCATTCGAGTACGCATTGACCCACATTTTTTCTTTAATGAACTCGCGTTTGATCCGGAGACTATAATCCACAACAACTTCTCCACCTAAGAAAACAATGGCCAACTGATTTCCAAAACTCCATACCTGAACCGGGTAAGATATAGTGTTGGGAATGGAACCACCCTGTGCAAGTACCGACAAACTGTTTCTGGCGTAAAGACCCTGAGCAGCCTCAAGCTTGGATTGCTCCACAAATTCCTTTGCATCCGGCACGTGCGCGAACGTGAGCTCAACCTTTTTCATTTTCCCGACTGGAATGCTATTTAGGGCCGTGAACTTATCAGATTGAAGAAGCTTGTCGATCTTATCTGTAGTCATGATGGCATGTTGGTTAACATGGGCGAATTCCCCGCGGGGAGACGGATTAGAATCACCGCCGCAACCGATTGCCACCATTGCCATTGCTCCGGAATATTTTTTTTCAATCATTTCTTGTGCCGCGCCCATCCAATCGCCATGAATAAAATTGTGCTCCGGCACCAGGGTCGTACCATGGCAGGCATAGTTGATCAGCAGAGCAACCAGCTTCCCTTCGAGGTCCGTTGCCCGAAGTACAGGTAAGTCATGATCGACAGGACCATTCGGCGTCTCGCCAAAGTCTTTCCATTTTCCTCCTTCCAACACTCGCCGGTTCATCGCGAATGTTAACTGGTCAACGGCCCAACTTAATTTTCCAGGTGCTCTTAATGAATTTGCATCGATGACAAGCTTTTCAAGTTTATCGAGCAACTTGTCCCGGTATAGTTTTACATCAGCCAGCTGGTCGGGAGGAGGCGTTACGCCGAATATGTTAACGAGTACTCCCGTCTCCGGGCCGTTGTGCGTATGCGTAGCCGATACTACTAATTGTGCACGATCTTTTAACCCAATCTTTTGAACCAGCCGTGCATATAAAGCGTCAGCAAAAAAACCGGGGAAGCCAATGAGATCGAGTGTTATCCAAACCATGGTAGGCTTTCCTTTTTGTCCCAACACCAGCGCTTTGGCCCACAACTTTTGTTCGACGCTATCGAATACATTCGTTCGATTGCCATACCCGGTCAGGCGAACAGGGTGTTCTGGCGTAATGTCTATTCGTGATACACCGATTTCTATAGGTGCACTTTCCTTCGCGACACTTTGATTAAATGAAAAGAGAAGAAGGAGGAGGGATAGTGCCATATATTTCTTGATCATTTGGAGTTAGAAGTTAGAAGTTAGAATTTAGGAGTTGGGGTGGGGTGTGGGTGTGAGAAGAGGAGAATATGAGAATGTGAGAAATGATAGCTGCAAGCGCTTGAGGCTTGTAGCTTGAAGCTTGTAGCCTGCTCTTTTCTCACCTGTCAATCCTTATGAATTTTTAACTCAGTAAAAAACCCCTCTGTTCCATTGTCCACATACAATCCTACTGCTCCTGAGGAACTGTCTCCTAGTTTTAGGTCATTGACAATTAGTGATGGCTGTTTATTGTCGTTTATATAAAGTTTTGCTCCTTTGCCCTTCACTTCAATTTTCAGTTTTATCCATTCATTCAAACCCATGTCTGCATAGGATTCATATTTTTCCGGGGACTCTTTTCTAAGCCGGTCAAATTTGAAGTCGGGGAAAGAGAAATACTGAATGGAATGATTACGTCTTACCTGATCATCTGCTCTTCCGTTTGTCGGGCGGATATAAATGCATTCAAATTGTGAATTGCTCTCTTTAATTCTGAATGCAACTCCAATAAATCCTCGCGCAGTCGGAGGTGCACTTTTCAGAAGCCTGCTCAGTACCGAAACTTCGATGGTACCGTTGCTAAAGTCAATCTCTTTGACCTTTGCGAAGGTTGGCTCATCCGCTTCGCTCATGGTGGTGTCTTTTATGACCCGCAGCGCATCTTTACCCATTATTTTTTCGATTGACAGGGACACATGACTCGCCTCAAATTTTCTTTGCTCGGTCTTGATCACCTGCGAATACACATTGATTGTACTGAGCAGGAAGAGGCTTGCAATTATTTGTTGTATTGTTTTCATTAATTACGCTTTGGGATGGTAGCTCCCACGAAACATTACCAAGTTAAGAAAACGGTTTACAATTTTTACCCTGCCGGAAGCTGGTCACTCTGTCAATAGTCCTAACGTCCCGCTCTCGTATAGTATATAGAGTCCGAGTAGCACCAACACAAATGGGGTAACAAGGTGTCCATACTTGTCAACGGCCTTTGCAACAAATGGGTGTTTTGTCAAATACTTTGCAGCCAGACACCACAAGAATGTCATGACAAGAAAGATCGTGATCATTGTTATTTTGTTTGTCCAGGTGAGCGCGGCAAATAGGGGAGTATAAATTCCGATGTTATCTCCACCGTTGGCAAAGGTCACGCCTGCGACAGTCATTACGTGATTTTTTCCTTTGCCCTTGGGATGATTGTCGGGCTGTTCACTTTTTGTTTTGGCATTAATTAGTCCTAAAATGCCTCTTGCCCCTAAATAGATGGGAATTAATCCAAGCAATCCGATGTATGCTGGGTCTATGAATAGTCCAGCGAGTGAGCCAATTAAACTTACTGTTATTAATGAAGAGATTCCTAAAAGCTGTCCACCGAGAATTTCTCCGTCTTTGAATGTTTTATTTCCGTAGAAAAGAGTGAGAATG
>DATHIE010000210.1:0-12591 GCA_035316905.1 Chryseolinea sp.
AATCAATATTTTAATCCATTGCTAGAGCAAATGCGTTCAATGGTTAGTGATGGGTTCCTGGGCGCAAGTAATGTTGAATTTTTGTGCGTAGAGAAAACCGCGGAGAGGTTGCTTGATCTTTTGATCACGCAGAAAGCGTGAGAAGACAGTCTATCAAAAATATTCTATATTCAGGCAGGTTTCATTTATGGTGTCGAGGATACTATTGTTTCTTTACTTTGGAGTTGTATGCGATCTGTGTGCGCAAAATCTTGGATTTTCACTCTCTGACGGAAAAAAGAAAGTTCAAATTCCCATTGAAATTCACAATAACCTGATTGTTATACCGGTTGTCCTGAACGACGCTCTTCCGTTAAAGTTCATTCTCGATACCGGTGTTCGCACTACCATCCTCACACAAAAAACTTTCACAGATATTCTGAACCTGGTTTATACAAGAAAGTACACCATTGCTGGACCAGGGGGTGAAAACATCGTTGATGCCTATGTAACCAACAACGTTTCATTGGAGCTGCCTGGAGTTCACGGCAGGGGTCATGCAATGCTGGTGTTGGGGAAAGATTACCTTGAGCTCAGGAATTATCTCGGTACCGATGTTCATGGAATCCTTGGGTATGAGTTATTCAGCAGATTTATTATACAGATCGATTACGAAAAAAGAATGCTTACACTTATGCTGCCCGAGAAGTTCCGGAAAAAGCGCAAGTACCAAGTTATCCCTATCACTATCCAGGACACCAAGCCATATCTTATTGCGCCGATAGTCCTTGATAATGGCACCACAATAAAGGCAAAATTGTTAGTCGATTCAGGTGCAAGTCACGGATTGATGCTGGAGCCAACTTCGGACACGGCGATTCACGTGCCCGTGCATGCTGTTAGTAGTCTAATCGGCCGGGGGCTAGGTGGAGAGATCGTGGGGAAAGTAGGAAGGATAAGGTCTATTGGGCTTGGCTCCTACAAATTGGAGGACGTGATCGCCAATTTTCCGGATCCAAATAGTTATTCAGATAGCATTAAAGTCGGAAACGTGTATCGCAATGGAGCGATAGGAGGAGAAATCCTCAGTCGCTTTGACGTGGTCTTCAATTTCCCCGAAGAAAAACTTTATCTGAAAAAGAACTCCGCATTCAGGAAAAACTTCTATTATAATCTCAGCGGCGTAACATTAAAAGCGAAAGGATCGCAGCTGAATACATTCGAGGTTACAGAGGTACGTGACCAATCACCGTCACAGCTCGGTGGAATACTTCCCGGCGATATCGTTCTTAGCCTTAACGGGATCTCGGTACAGGACATGGATCTCAACATCATAAATGGTCTGCTAAACAGCAAGCCAGGAAGAAAAGTCAGACTGGAGATCAGCCGAAAAGGCGAAAAATTCAAAAAAGAAATCGAACTAAAAGACCCGATATAAGTTCTTAATCGGTGATTTTCAACAATTGATCCTTTCTCTTTTTATAAGCCTGGTAAAGGTATAGTTGTGTCTTGCGGAATCTTAACGAGTTCTTTACAGTTTTGTAAAGATCTTCAGGGGAAAGATTCTGTTTCAACAGATAGTCCAGTATACTGGATGTTACAAGAGACTCGTGATAGTTCGAGTTTTTTAAAACAGTGATGGGGATATCCTTTGTCTTCTTATTAGCAGATAAGGACTTAACTGTTACCATCAATTCGTTCTTACCAATGTTGTCATCGATAAAAATAAAATTGGGGTTAAAGCGCATGAGGCGTTCCAAGATACTTCTCAGGTCAAACGCAATCTCGGTAATGATCCTTTGACCACGTACCTGTTTGAGTTTCTCAAGTACACTACCCATTTCGATAGGGTTGTTGCCAATCAAAAGGATGTTGATGGGATCCAATGCCTTGGTATTTTGAAGATTTGTTTCCATAAAGCCAGTAAGAGATTAAACACTGTATTAACGTAAAAGGTTACTGTGCAAGATTTGTTCCATGTGTTAAATTTTTCGGAGAGCGGCAGTTTTTCCTTATATTTTCTCAGAACAGGAAAAAATTCTTGAAACGGGTTATAATAATCGGTGGTGGCCTCGCTGGCCTTACTTGCGCACTTCAGCTAGCAAGGGCGGGGATTTCATGCACGGTGATCGAAAAAAAAGAGTATCCCTTCCACCGTGTTTGTGGTGAATACATATCAAATGAGGTAGTTCCATTTTTGACGTCATCACGGCTCTATCCAACAGAATTCAACCCACCTCAAATCAAAAACTTTCTTCTGTCGGCAGTAAACGGACGGCATGAAAAGATGAAACTGGACCTTGGAGGATTCGGAATAAGCCGTTTTACATTTGACAATTTTCTTTTCAGGATAGCAAAAGGTGCAGGAGCGGAGTTTTTGCTCAATGAAGAAGTTGAAAAAGTGAGTTTTGCTAATAACAAGTTCAACGTTCATACCACGCGAACCGAAATCGAAGCGGATGTCGTAGTTGGTACATTCGGCAAGCGCTCTAAAATTGACAAGTTCCTGCACAGGCAATTCCTGAACGTTAAGTCTCCTTATGTAGCTGTCAAGTACCATATCCGTTGTGAGCATCCTGACGACCTTATTGCTCTTCATAATTTCTCCGGAGGATATTGTGGGATGAGTAACATTGAAGAAAAAAAGACCACGCTTTGTTATCTGACACATCGCGACGTACTGAAGCGTTTCAAAAATATAATGACTATGGAGCAATCCGTCTTGTTTAAGAACCCTTTCCTTCGCCACGTTTTTACGAATTCAGAGTTTCTCTATCCAAAGCCCGAGGTGATCAATGAAGTGTCATTTGTAACTAAGTCGCCGATCGTAGATCATATTTTAATGGCAGGTGATTCAGCTGGGATGATTGCGCCGTTGTGTGGAAATGGAATGGCTATGGCTATTCATTCCGGAAAGATTCTAAGTGATTTGATTATCGAATATGTAGACTCATCCATTCGATCCAGGGATTGGTTGGAGCAACATTATATCAGTGCGTGGAATGCACAATTTAAGAGAAGGCTATGGATCGGGCGGCAGGTGCAAAAACTGTTTGGCAACCGGATCACCTCCCAGCTGGCTGTTGGCCTAGCAATTAATTCGAGGCCGTTGGCTAATCTCATTATAAAGAATACACATGGTGAGCCATTTTGAAAAAAATAAAGCACATATTCATAAATGAATGAACATTCATTTATATTTGGGTCGATATGAGACCCAGGGACGAGTCGAAGGAAATGGCCATTCGTGATAAGGCAATCGAGATGATTGTTAAAGAAGGTTTTGATGGCCTCAGCATGCAAAAGCTTGCCAGGGCTGCAAATGTCTCTCCTGCCACTATCTACCTCTATTTTAAAAACCGAGAAGACTTGTTAAACCAATTGTACATGGGTATCGACAAAGTCTTTGCAGAAGAAACGCTGAAAGACTTCAGTCCTGATATGCATTTTGAAGAAGGGCTTTGGCTGCAGTGGAAAAACAGGTTTGCTTATCATACAAAGTATCCTCATCATATCCATTTTATGGAACAATTCAGGAACTCCCCACTTATTAATCACAAGGATATTAAGGAGAATAATTTCAAACAGGCAATGGGTGCCTTCTTCAAGAATGCCGTTAAAAGAAATGAAATGATTGAACTGCCCGTTGAGGTTTTTTGGGCGATCGCTTACGGTCCCCTTTATACCCTGATCAAATTTCACTCAGGGAAAAAATCTCTTATGGGAACCAAGTTTGTTCTTACGGAAAAAGGGATGAAACAAGCGTTTGAGGCTGTGATAAAAGCGCTAAAGAAATAATAACAATGCTTAAAGAAACTGTCATGGAAGACATTAAAATGGAAGTGCTGGTTTTTAAAACTGATGTCGTCGGGAAAACAAATAGCGAAAACCTCGGACAGATCCTCAAGAAGGACCATCGTATCAGAAATTGGAATATAGATCACAACGATGTAGACAACGTCTTGAGAATCGAGTCAAGTGAAATGAGTCCGGCTGACGTGATTGAACTTGTGAAGAATCTTGGATATATGTGTGAAGAATTGCCGGAATAAAAGACTTGCTCAACATGGAAAACGAAGTACAACAAAAGAAAAAGATATTCACCCGTTATGAAGTATTCGTCATAGCGGTATTGGCATTCCTTCAATTCACGATCATACTGGACTTTATGGTGCTATCTCCCCTCGGTGCACAATTGATGCTGGAGTTAGATATCACGACCGCACAATTCGGATGGGTGGTCTCAGGTTATGCATTCAGTGCCGGAGTGGCTGGCCTTCTCACAGCTGGGTTTGCTGACAAATTCGATCGGAAAAAATTACTTCTGTTTTTTTATACCGGGTTTATTGGTGGAACCCTGCTGTGCGCATTAGCGCCTGATTACGATTCTCTTCTTATCGCCCGGATAGTGACAGGGTTGTTTGGCGGAGTTATTGGCTCCATCAGCTTCGCCATAATTACAGACCTTTTCAGAATGGAAGTAAGGGGTCGGGTAATGGGTTTTGTTCAAATGGCATTTGCAACCAGTCAGGTCATGGGCATTCCGATAGGGCTCTTCCTTGCCAATCGACTGGGATGGCATTCACCATTTTTCATGATCGTCGGATTAAGTGCTTTAGTGGGCATCGCAATTGCGATCTATTTCCGTCCTATAGATTCGCACTTGAAGGTGCAGTCTGATCGTAGCGCTTTCCAGCATCTTGTTAAAATTATTTCACACCCTTTCTACACCAGGGCTTTTGCCGCGACAACTCTTCTTGCCACCGGTGGATTCATGTTGATGCCATTTGGCAGTGCTTTTAGCGTGCATAACCTTGGGATATCTCTTGGAGATCTACCCATGCTTTACATGATAACTGGAATTTGTTCAATGATCACCGGTCCCATGGTTGGAAAACTTACTGATACTCTTGGAAAGTATTCGGTATTCTTTGCCGGATCCCTCCTTAGCATGTTGATAGTAGTCATCTATTGTAACCTCGGCATTACTCCTTTATGGATGGTGATACTTCTAAACGTGATTATGTTCGTTGGAATTTCTTCCAGGATAATTTCGTCGTCAGCACTCATGACTGCCGTACCCGAGCCAATGGACCGTGGAGCATTTATGAGCGTCAATTCATCTGTGCAGCAGATATCCGGAGGATTTGCCTCGGTGATTGCCGGGATGATTGTTGTACAAACCGAAAGCGGCGTTTTGTTGCACTATGATACACTCGGTTATGTTGTACTGGGCGCCATGATCATTACTGTGGTGATGATGTACTTTATCAACGAACAGGTTTCGCGTAAGGCAACAGTGATGGCGGGGGCTAAATGAGGGTATTGATATAGTTTTTGGCAAAAAGGAAGATGTAAATAAAATACACATTCAACGATGTGGCTGAAATGAAATTAAGCCACATAGTGTGTGTGTAGTCCGCTTTTGATTCGTCAAGCCTGACTTTAATGAACCAATACGAAAAGTAGAGCAGCACCGGAAGCAAAGCAACCAGGAACCCCACGGCATACTTCAGAGAAAGGAATGAATTGAAGTAGAGCACAAACCCTATCGTAACCAGGGCAAAAACACCTCCTACAAAATAGAACGTCCCTTTAATCCCTAGCATTCTGCTGAATGTTTCATCCCCGCGCTTACCATCCTCCTCGTGCTGATAGACCTGTGTCATGGGATAATTTGCCCAAAGCATGAGACTACATAACGCTCCGGGTATCAGCACCGACGCTTTCCAGATGTTTTCGATGCCGTATTTATTTATACCGATGTAACACATTACAAACGTAAAAAGGCCCTGAAATAGCCCTGCGATCAACCATCCCGTGATGGGATACTTTTTCAGGCGAATATCGGGGTGGCTATAAGCTTTTGATACAAGACCATAGACCACCAGCATGATGGAGAACGTGGCGTTGATCTTAATAAATCCCAGAATAATCGCGATCGCATCAAAGAGCAGGGCCAAGTAATATAATCCCTTATTAACCGGTGGGGGATTTTTCAGCCCGCCAATGCTCTTTTCGTCCTTATCAAAGTAACTATTGTACCCGTTACTGGCTGGGTAGAGGAAAAGATGAACAATAATAAACGTCCAAAGTAAACTGTCTTCGCTTACATTAGGGGATGATGCTACACTGAACAAGAAGACAGGGAGCAAGAAGTAGGAGAAGGGGATCCTTAAGTGAAGCCAGGAAGACAGGGATAGCATCTTATCTGAAATTAAATTCAATCAACTGGAACACGCCGGCCTAAATTATAGTTTTTTAAAATATATTGGAATGAATGAGTAGCATTACCGCAATTGGCACAGCCAACCCAGAATATCGGTTTACACAGACGCAAATTGCCGATTTTATGGTTAAGGCAATGCAATTAAATCAGCATGATACCAGGAAGCTAAGGGCAATATTTAATGCAAGCGGTATCGATTACCGCTATTCTGTACTGGAAGACTACGATAGCGATCAGGCGAATACTTTTTATGCAAATTCCCACGACTTTGAACCCTTTCCGTCTACAGCCAAGCGTCTGAAGTATTTCCGGAACAATGCGCTTGACCTCAGTTACAGTGCGGTCCAGAACTTGATACGCAGCACACCTTCCTTTGAGCTACAAAAGACCACACATCTCATAATTGTCTGTTGCACCGGTATGTATGCGCCGGGCCTGGATATTGATCTTGTGAAAAAATTGCAGCTATCTACCACAGTTCTCCGAACGAGTATCAATTTTATGGGATGCTACGCGGCATTTAACGCTTTTAAGATTGCAGATGCGTTTTGTCAAGTTGACGAAAATGCTAAAGTCCTTATTGTCTGCACTGAACTGTGCAGCCTTCATTTTCAGAAGGCACCCACGGACGATAATCTCATCTCAAATGCTCTTTTTGGCGATGGCGCTGCCGCAGTGCTAATAGAAGGAAAAACAACTGCCCCGCTACGCCTGAAGGCTGAGAATTTTTTTAGTGATCTCGTGATCGAAGGGGAGGACGATATGGCTTGGGCCATAGGTGATCTTGGGTTTGAAATGAAACTATCTACATATGTTCCATCTATTATCAAAGGCGGAATACTCAAACTGACTACAAGTCTTCTTGATAAGATTTCGAAGAACATTAATGACGTTCGTTTTTTTGCCATCCATCCTGGTGGTCGTAAAATTCTTGAAAGCATCGAAGACGAGTTGGGCATAACCAAATGTCAAAATGCGCCGGCGTACCACGTCTTAAAAAACTACGGAAACATGTCTTCACCAACCATACTTTTTGTGCTTCAGGAGATCTTCAACAAACTTGTGCCTGGAGATCACGGCGAACATATTTTGAGTTTCGCATTTGGCCCAGGTCTTACCCTGGAAAGTATGGTACTAAAAATAGAAATGGATCAATAGCATGATAGATTTTTCCAGGAGATCCGGGGATGCAGAGATAATGGATGATCTTGAATACGCGGGCGAGATGATGGATCGAACGTTGGGAGAATTGGAAGTTATCAATCGTTGGCTTGGTGGAAATCGTGTTACAATTAATGGCATTAGCAAATTATTAGAAGGCACAAGCCATAACGACCTTCTTAGGGTGGTTGACCTTGGCTGCGGGCGAGGCGACATGCTAATACTGATTGATGGTTGGTCAAAGAGGTACAATCTTAAATTGGAACTTTTAGGTATCGACGCTAACCATTATGTAATTAATGCGGCTCGTAAAAGGTTAAGTGAGTTTCCTCATATACAGCTTCAATCTATCAACATTCTTTCCCCCGATTTTCAAAAGGAAAAATTTGACATTGTTATCGGTACGCTTTTTTATCATCATTTCACCGATGAACAATTAATCGCATTCTTTTCGAAGTTGAAGAAACAGGCAGAGATCGGATTCCTTATTAATGATATTCATCGACACTCATTGGCGTATTATTCAATCAAGCTGTTAACAGTACTTTTTTCCCGATCGTCAATGGTAAAGTATGACGCGCCGCTTTCTGTATTGCGTGCCTTTTCGCGCAGCGAGTTGTCAAACATTTTGCGTTCCGCCGGCATTGAAAATTTCACCATCAAATGGAAATGGGCCTTTAGGTGGCAAGTAATAGTATTTTCGGACCCTCGCAACTGATCAATAGAACTGGCACAATTTTCGTACTTTTGCTCGCAATCAAATTGAATAGCCATGAGATCTCTTCAGGTATCCGCTATCATTTTAGCTGGATCTGTTTTTCTAGCGTCCTGTGCTTCTAGCCCGCTTGGTAAGAAGGTAAATGAACCTTTTCAGGGGAATGCGTATGAATCCAATAATCGCTTTTTTAGAGGGACTGGTAAAGGTTCCAGCTCGCAAGACAACATTGCGAGAGGAAAGGCTGACATTGATGCGAAGTCACAGCTTGCGGGCCAGGTTAATACGACGATGAAACAGGTCGCAGACCAGTATCTAGGCCAAACTGAAAATGAAAAGGGTGCCGACGTAGCAGATAAGTTTCAAAGTCTGGTTCGCCAGATAATGAATACGAACATGGCTGACCTTCGAAAGATGGATGAAAAAAAATATTACAACGAAAACACAAAAGAATACACCGTTTTCATAGCTTACGAAATAAAGAAGAACGCAATGTTTCGATTTATGAAAAAACAGGCGAAGACAGATAAGACGATAGATGAGCGCCAGATGGAAATAATTGACAAGATCCTGGATGAGGAGCTGAAGAAAGCAGACGCCGCTGATCAGGAGGAAAACTAAGATCTTTGTTTACAGGTAGAATTAGACCTGCTGGGTTTCCCTGGCAGGTCTTTTTCATTTTACGCCCTTCATATTCAAACGAGATACCTCAATACCAGTGTTCACAATCACGCGGTAACCCAGGAGCGTGTGACAGTAACGAACTTCGTCGATAGCCAGACATACATCGATCCGTCAATACAAAATTATATTGTATGAACTGCAAATGATGAGAAAGATCAGAACGGCTATTGGACTAACTTTAAAATATAGGTAATTGCATTCTGAAGAGCAGAACTATGATTCGTGTTTATACTATAGATCGGGGGAAAATCAGCCAATCCAAAAATCCCACCTTCAAGGAGATCGACACCATGCAGAATGTCATTTGGATCGACCTGCAGTCTCCCAACAAGGAGGAAAAAGAATTTGTGGAGAGGAACTATGGTATAGAATTTTTCACGTCGCAGGAGTTACAGGAGATTGAAAGTAGCTCGCGTTTTCTTGAGACCGACGAGACTGTTGAGATGAACCTTGGATTTGTTTCGAGCGACCCGGAGCTTTCGGTCCAGAGTGTTACATTCATTTTAAAAGGTAATTTGCTTTTTACATTCCGGGTAGGGGATCTAAAGATATTCGCAGAGACAGTCAGAAGACTTAAATCGCCCAGTTCATCAGAAAACAATAAGGAACACGGATTGAACGTGTTCCTGACAGTGCTCGAGACGAGGATAGATGGAGATGCAGATTTGATAGAAGGCATCAACCGGAAGCTTAACGCCTTTAGTAAAGAACTTCTTACTCAAAGGTCATTGAAAGAAGATCTGTTATTGGGCATAGCCCAGCTGCAGGAAAACGTGATGCTGTTACACGAAACGATCACAGAAAAACAACGAGTTGTAAGCTCGCTGATCAGGATACCAGAATTTTATAAGATCGAAAATGAGCGGCTTAAGATCATCATGAACGACATCACGTCCCTGCTTCAGCATTCGCAGTTTAGCTCTGAACGATTGGAGTACCTGCAGAATACATTTCTCGGTCTTGCTAACATCGAGCAAAACCAGGTCATCAAGATATTCACGGTGGTAACGGTGGTATTCATGCCGCCCACTCTCATTGCGAGTATTTACGGAATGAACTTCAGTTTTATGCCTGAGCTGCAGTGGGCTACGGGTTATCCTTTTGCTATTGCGCTGATGATACTATCCTCAGTACTCTTTCTTTGGTATTTCAAGCGAAAGAAGTGGCTTTAATTTTTATTTGTCGACGATAATTCCGCTTTTCATTATCCATTCGATCGCTCTCAAAGCCGTTACATCTTTTGTAGGGTCTCCTTTTACGGCAATGATGTCTGCTTGTAGTCCTTTTACAAGCCGGCCAGTTTCTTTTTCCAAATGAAACACCTTTGCGTTGATGCTGGTGGCGGATTTGAGCACATCAACAGGAGACATGCCAAATTCAACCATTAGCTCAAGTTCCCTGGCGTTTAGGCCGTGGGCGAATACCCCAACGTCGCTGCCTGCGCAAATTGTAACACCCGCCTTCAGGGCAAGCGCGAAACTTTCACGTTTTTCCTTAATAGTAGCCGGCTCCGGTGTGCTGCCCTTTTTCCAACCACGGTATTCACTTATGGCTTCATCGGCTGTCAGCGTTGGACAAAGGGCTACGCCTCTTTCTTTCATCAACTGAAAAATTTCCAGGGTGCCATTGTCCCCGTGTTCTATCGTTTCAACGCCAGCTAAAGTAGCTCTTCGCATTCCTTCGGCAGTCGTTGCGTGTGCCACAACGGGTCGGCCACTGCTCTCGGCTGTCTCAACCGCGAGTTTTAGCTCGTCAACTGAAAATGTTGGACGCGCTTCGTTCGAGACTCCCCATCTGTAATCGGCATAAACTTTTATGACGTCTGCACCTTTACCGATCTGATCTCTGACCACCCGTACAATGGTGTTTCCGTCGGCTTGTTCAGCGCCTAGCATTACATTAAAATCGGTGTCAAACCCTTTGGGGCCATAGCTGCCGGTGGCGACGATAGCTGGCCCTGCAACGATCATTCTGGGCCCAGGAATTATTCCTTGCAAAATAGCCTTCTTCAGGCCCACATCAGAATAGCCTGCCCCTTCGCTTCCTAAATCGCGAACCGTAGTAAATCCTGCCTGTAAAGTTTTTTTTGCGTGTACCGTTGCGCGAGCTACACGAAGCGCATCCGATTCCTTGAGCACCTGATCATCCCACGACGTTTCGTTATACGGATGGAGAAGAAGGTGAGAATGTCCTTCGATCAACCCAGGCAGTAATGTACAGCCGGGAAACTTTAGTCTGACAGCATCTGATGGTATCGAAACCTGCGACGGTGGTCCGACGGCCGTTATTAGATTATTCTCAACGAGTACAACCCAACCCGTATGTAATTGCTGGCCATCAAAAATTCGATCCGCTTCAAGCAGATACTTGCTTTGACCTTGCGCTGAAACTAACGACAAGAACAGACTCACGGAAAGTCCGAATCGGCATAGAGATTTTTTCATGTTAAAAGGTAACTTTATTTGAAAATGCAGACAAATCGAACAACGAAATGATACGATTAACAGGTTGCCTCCTTCTATTATATGTGAGCATTCAAGGATTCGCTCAGCCCGGATCTGAGATCTATCTCTTCGACTTGAAGATTAAGAAAGACAAGCTCAGTATTTCAAATGGGAAGAACATAACCAACCATATCGGATATGACAATCAGCCGTTCTTTCATCCGAATGAACCATTGATCTATTACTCAGAGGCTGACACGAGCGGGCGTACTGACATCCTGGTCTACGATTATTCAAAAAACTCCACGAAGAAAATCACTGAAACAAGCGAAAGGGAGTTTTCACCAACGGTAACTCCCGATGGTAAATTTTTATCCTGCATTATTCAACGCGACGATGGCGTTCAGGACCTTGCGAAATATCCCCTGGCCGGAGGAACACCTTCTGTGTTGATCAACAATTTGAAAGTAGGTTATCACGCGTGGGTGAATGAAACGGATCTTATTCTTTTTGTTCTTGGCGAACCTCACACCTTGCGTTGGTACTCCCTATTGAGTAAAAAGGACACCATCATTGCCGGAAACATCGGCAGATCTTTGCATGGGATTCCAAAATCGGCTGATATGAGTTTCGTTGATAAAACTGCCGACACCTGGATGATTAAAAAGCTCGATACTAAAACCAGGATTGCGAGCAACATAACTTCAACCTTGCCTGGTCACGAAGATCTAAGCTGGACTTCCGACGGAAAAATTATTATGAGTGATGGAGAGAAGCTTTACTATTTTCATCCGGGGAGCTCGACTGAGTGGAAAGAAATTGAGGGTATGTCGACCTTAAAACTAAAAGGGATCACAAGGTTAAGTGTTAATAAAAAGGGCAATAAAATTGCCATTGTTGCGAGCGAATAAATACGTACCTGTTTAGGTAAAACAAACAACATTAATTTTTGCTGGATGCAACAAACGATAAAGCATATCGCCGTCTGTGGAAATATCGGGAGTGGAAAAACAACACTGACGGAAAAACTCTCAAAACATTACAACTGGGTTCCGCTCTACGAATCGGTAGATCACAATCCGTATTTGCGGGACTTTTATCAGGACATGACCAGGTGGGCTTTTCACTTGCAGATCTACTTTTTGAATAGCCGGTTCAGACAGGTGAATGAAATCCGAGGAAATGAAAAGACGACCATTCAGGATCGAACGATCTACGAAGATGCATACATCTTTGCTGCCCACCTTCACCGCAGTGGAAATATCAGTGACCGCGACTATCAAAGTTATCTCGACATCTTCCATTCGATGATAAACTTTGTTCAACCTCCCGAACTGCTTATTTATCTACGGGCAGATATTCCGAAACTGGTTCAGCAA
>DATHIE010000211.1:0-5968 GCA_035316905.1 Chryseolinea sp.
AGTCGGAATACCAAGAACGGGAAAATAAGACAAAAATTGAAGCCCAAGCCAAGATCCTGGCTCTTAGCAATGAAGTGATCAGTAGACAGCGGGCACTCAACCTGATTGTTGTGGTAGTCGCGTTGTTGTTAGCTGGCTTTGTCATCACCTTAATACAGAACGTAAAGCGAAAGAAACGCTCTAATTACATACTGGAACAGAGAGTGAAGGAACGAACAATAGAGCTCGAGCTTAATCACAATTTGCTTCTTAAATCATTTCATGAGCGCGACGTTCAGTTTCAACGGATATCCACGGAGATACGGAGTTCACTTGCTACCATCAAGGGCCTGGGTGTCCTGGTTTCGCATGATGTTGGTACTGTAAACGCGTCGAACTACCTGGCAAAAATTGAGGAAACGTCCAACAATCTGATGCAGGGGCTGACCAGGGTTCACGATCAACAATTTTGAATTGTCTGATCAATTGCGGATAAGAAGAAACGAAATCAATGGATGGCGGATAGCGACAAGTGGCTTCATTCCATTGGACGAAAAAAAATTGAGACCGAAATAAAAAATGATCGTTTGTCGTTGATTCTCTTTTTAGTCGACTCTTTACAAATGTTTTAAAATGAAAAACACTGGACTAGCAAGGATAATTTGTTGGAAGAATTTTATCACAGCAGTGATACTTACCTTCATAAGCATACGCGTTTTTTCTCAGAATGATAATACGTTTATTCGTAGGGTGGATTCGTTAAAATTTGCATTGGTCTCGAGTAAAGGGCTGTCTAAGCGTGATATCCTTCAAGAACTTGCTTACGAATATCTAAGAGTCGACAATACAATCGCGCTTCCTTATTCAACCCAGGCGTTCAACATGTCATGGCAATTTGGGGATAGTCTGAGAATCGTGAAATCCGGGAGAACAAAAGGTATGATACTCAAAGAGCTCGCAAGGTATGATTCTATGATAGCAATATCGCGAATCATACTTCCTGTCGCAAAGAGGAACAACTACCTGACCGAAATGAAGTACATATTGAATCTTCTTGCAGTTGCCCACACGCACAAAGGTGAGTACGATAAAGCGTTAACTTACAATTTTGAATCCTTAGAGCTAAGAAAAAAACATGAGGATAAGTTTTCCGTCGGTGTAGCATTAAATAATATTGGATTGGTCTATTACAAGATCGAAAATTTTATTCAGGCGTTGGATTATTTTGAGGAGTCGATAGAACTCCAGAGCGTAAATGGCGAGCCTTTGGCTAACGTGAACGTAGATTCGTACGTAAGTTCTCTTTTGAACATCAGCGTAAGTTACTCCTACATGAACAACCTTACCAAAGCTGAGGACTATTTGCAGAAGGGGTACGAGTTATGTGAAAAGGGTTGTACTGATGGAACATTAATGTTGGCTCATTTTGCGTCTGGTTTGCTGCATTTTAACCGTGGCAATTTGCAGCAGGCCACGCAAATGTTTCACGAATCCCTTTCTCTCGCTAGAAAGAACTCGGATCAACGGCATGAACTTGACAACCTGGCGTACCTGTCCGACATCTCTTTAAAGTCAAATCGAGTAACGGAAGCCGAAGAGTACTTGCTACAGGCTGAGCCGCTCTTTGAAAGTGGTATTCCATTCGTAACTGAACTTGCTGAAGTCTATAGTCAGCTATCTAAAGTTTATAAAAAGCTTGGCAATTATCGCAAGTTTGCATACTTCCAATCCAAGTATATCGAGTTAAGGGAAAAGGTTTTCAATAAAAAGCTCACCATAAATTTGATGAAGGTTCATGCGGAATACCTGGAACGAGAAAACAAAGCAAAGATCGAGGCCCAGGCTAAAGTATTGGAGCTTAGTAATGAAGCCATATCGAGACAAGAGACTCTAAACATAGTTGTCGCCGGCGTAGCGATTCTCTCCATTGCATTTGTAATGGTTCTCATGCAAAATGTCAGACAGAAAAAGCGGGCTAACGGACTATTAGAGCAAAGAGTAAAAGAACGAACATTAGAGCTCGAGCTTAATCATAATTTACTTCTCAAATCATTTCACGAGCGCGACGTTCAGTTTCAACGGATGTCCACGGAGATAAGTAGCTCACTTGCAACCATCAAGGGCCTGGGTGTCCTGGTTTCCCACGATGTTGGTACTATGAACGCGTCGAACTACCTGGCAAAAATCGAGGAAACATCCAACAATCTGATGCAGGGGCTGATCAGGGTTCGCGATCAACAATTTTAAGGGCCAGACATCGGCTGATAGGATCTTTGTTTTAATTTGCCCGCTGGCAATCTTGTAATCCATGAAAAACATGTCGGCGCGCAAAGGTCCAGACCTGCGAAGTTTGATCTTCATTTGTATCTTCTTGCTGTCCAGTGCGAAAGGGTTTTCTCAAGACCAGAAGTTTGCACATCGGGTGGATTCGTTAAAGTCAGCTCTGACGCAAGCCAAGGGAATATCCAAACAAAATGTCCTTCACGAATTGGCTTATGAGTATCTGAGAGTGAACGATACCATTGCGCTGCCCTATTCGGCTCAGGCATTCCACATGGCGTGGCAATTCGGCGATAGTCTCATGATTGTGAAGTCGGGCCGGGTAAGAGCACAGATATTCAAGGAACTGGAAGAGCTCGATTCGTCATTAGCGCTTTGCCTTAAAGTGCTACCCATCGCGAGAAGAAATAATTACCGGGTTGAATTGAAATATGTGCTGAATGTCCTTGGCCTGGCTTATTTATTTAAAGCGGAATACGACAAGGCACTAGCCTACAATCTTGAGTCCCTTGAACTGCGCAAAAAGTATGAAGACGATTTTTCCGTAAGCATCGCTTTAAATAACACCGGCCTGGTTTATTACAAGATGAAGAGCTATGATCGGGCCCTGGATTATTTCCAGAAAGCGCTTGACTTACGCTCAAAGGAGGCACTAACTCCGGATGTAAGAGCAAGCAATCAAAACGCTCTGGTCAACATTAGCCTTTGCTATTCACATTTGAATAACCTGACAAAAGCGGAAGAATCCATTGAGAAAGCCTATAGCTTTTGTGAAGGGGGTTGTTCGGATTTCATTTTAAAGCAGGCCCACTATGCATCCGGGTTAGTACGATTCAAGCAGGGAAATAAACAAGAGGCATTGAAGGAGTTTTCAGAATCCCTGGCGCTGGCAAGAAGGTTAAGAGATGAGAGGTATGAACTTGATAATATCATATATCTTTCACAGATAGCTATTGGGTCAAATCAACTGGGAGTTGCCGAAAAATACCTGGGTGAGGCAGAAGGCCTTATGAAACGAGGCATTCCCTTTAATTTGGAACTTGTAAAGATCTATAACGAACTGTTTCAACTTTATGAAAAGTTGGGAGATTATAAGAAGGTTGCCTTCTATCAATCGAAATACATTCAACTTAACGACAGCATTTACAGCGAAGAAGTTACTACCAACCTGATGAAGGTTGAGGTCGAGTATATGGAACGCGAGAATCAAGCAAAGATTGAAACACAGGAAAAAATACTCGCGCTCCAGAACGATGTCATCAGCAGGCAACGAATGATAAACATTTTTGTCGGCATTGCGGGAGCCCTGACTATTGGCCTTGTAGTTATGCTGGTGCAAAATGTTAAACAGAAAAAACGTGCAAACGTTTCATTGGAACACAAAGTGAAAGAGCGAACCATGGCGCTTGAAACCCATAAAATTCAACTTCTAAATTCCCTGGAAGAACGCAATCAACAGATGAAAAGGATCTCGACGGAGATCAAAAGCTCCGTGGCTACAATTCAGGGCTTATGCAAGCTTAGCCTTCAGGATGTCAGCGCCGTCAATGCCGGAGAATATATCGATAGAATAGAAAAAACATCGCACAGCCTTCAGTCCGGTATCCATAGAACTCTTGGCATGAGCGAGAACGGCGTATCATAGCGAGCTCATATTTTATTGAAGACAAATTAGTTGGCTCGTGATTTATTGTTTCAACATATAATAAGTTCAAGAGTGACATCTGCTCAACTTTGATTATTGGATTCCTCGCTTCATATTACCATGCTAATCCCACATATTTAGGAGTATGAAACCCTGCATTATGTCCGTCTGCGTAACGGCACCTCCAAAAGACAACAAAAAATTGATTCGCTTATTTAGGACTGTCGCAATTGTACTCTTGTCATTGGGGTCCATTGTCGGAAACTGTCAGAAAATTGATTCGCTGAAGTCATTGCTTTCTGGAACCAGGGGACAAGAACGCGCAAATCTATTGTATGAACTCGCCTACGAGTGTGTCGAGTTTGACTACAAATTGGCTCAGCAATATTCAAAGGAAGCATTTAGCGCGGCAAACTTACTTGGAGATAGTTTGTTGATGGTCAAGGCCGGCCGAATGGGAGCCCTTGCTCTCGCAAGAAACAATGAAAATGATTCGTCTATTACTTTAGCATTGCAGATTCTCCCTGTTGCACGTCGGAATTCGTTCGAGAGGGAGTTAAAGCAACTATTAAACCGCCTTGGCCTAGGCTATGGGTATACAGGTAAGTATGATAGCGCCTTAATTTATCATTTTGAATCTCTTGCACTGCGTGAAAAGAACGGAGATGGGTTTGAAATCTCCATGACGTTAAGTAACATCGGCTTTGTATACTTCATACTTAAGGATTATGACAAGGCCCTTTCTTTTTTCGGCCGATCACGTGAGTATAAAATGAAGTTAGACAATAGTGCCGAACTTGATTTTATTTTGGTGAATATCAGCGCTTGTTATATTTATAAAGACCAATTCGATTTGGCGAGAAATTACATAGACCAGGCGTTGGAACTTTGTAAAGAAAATTGCTCCCCAAGACTCTTAATGACGGCAAATCTCCATCTCGGCTTGATAGCGGGTAAATTAAAAGAGTTTAAGGAGGCGAAAAAATATTTTTCAGAATCGTATGCCTTGGCAGAAGGATTGAACGACGTCCGATATAAACTCGATAATGTGGCCAATCTTCTTGAGATCAACCGACTGTCAAACGATTTACATTCTACGGAGGAATTATTGGAAAGGGCAGAAGGTCTTTTGAATGAAGATATGTCAGCACATCGCCAGGCTACAATAAACCTGTATCATGAGCTTTTCGATTCGTATGGGCAAATGAAAAACTTCCAAAAAATGTCGTTCTACCAAAACAAATATATTCAGCTTAAGGACAGCGTATACAATGAAGAACTGACAACAAACTTGATGAAGGTCGAGGCTGAGCATCTCGAGAAGGAAAACAAAGCAAAGATCGAAACACAGGAAAAAATACTCGCGCTTCAGAACGACATTATCAGCAGGCAACGAATGATAAACATTTTTGTCGGCATCGCGGGAGCCCTGACTATTGGTCTTGTAGTTGTGCTGGTGCAAAATGTCAAACAGAAAAAGCGTGCAAACGTTTCATTGGAACACAAAGTGAAAGAGCGAACCCTGGCGCTTGAAACCCATAAAATTCAACTTTTAAATTCACTGGAAGAGCGCAATCAACAAATGAAACGGATCTCGACAGAGATCAAAAGCTCAGTGGCTACAATTCAAGGCTTGTGCAAGCTCAGCCTGCAGGATGTAAGTGTCGCCAACGCCGGTGAGTACATCGATAGAATAGAAAAGACGTCGCACAACCTTCAATCCGGTATCCATAGAACAATTGGCATGAGCGAGAACGGAGTATTATAGGCCTCCTATGTTTCAACAAGCCTCTAGACACTCTCTTTTAATGGGTTTGTACATGCGTCCTTTACCTCTGTTCTCCTCATAAAATTTCCTAAAATCATTAAGGGGAAATCGTTAAATTGTATATAACAGACGCTATCACATTTTATCAAGAGGCGAGGGTTGTGTCTCCCTGTGCGAGTACCTATTGATTATGGTAAATACCTTTACCTCAAAGTGTAAGCTTAAAAAAGATGCCCGTCACGTCTTGTGTCTTGGTTTATTATGGGTAGTCACTTTCCTGGTACCGCGATCTCTCA
>DATHIE010000212.1:0-8865 GCA_035316905.1 Chryseolinea sp.
GCGTCGATATGCCTGGTCTGAGCAGATTCATTACGGCCTATCAAAAAGTCAGTCATCTCACCATTGGGGAGCTGTGGGCTATTCCGATAATGTTACGTCTTGCTCTCCTTGAAAACCTTAGCAGAGTCGCGGCACGTATAGCGGTTGACAGAAACGATGCGGAGTTGGCTGCCGATTGGGGTGACAAAGTAATTCAAACCGCAGAAGAAAATCCTAAAGATCTTGTACTTGTCATAGCCGACATGGCACGATCAAACCCACCAATGGTTAGCGCGTTTGTCGCCGAATTCACGAGAAAGCTCCAGTGGAAGGGGCTCGATCTTGCACTACCCCTTACGTGGATTGAACAACATCTTGCGGAGAGCTCCATGACAATAAATCTAATGGTGCTTGCGGAAAATCAGAAACAAGCCGCGGATCAGCTCTCAATGAGTAACAGCATCAACAGTCTCAGGTTCCTTGCCAAAATGGATTGGCGTGAGTTTGTTGAATCGATGAGCGTTATCGAACAAGTGCTTCGCGAAGATTACCGTGGCATTTATGGCGGCATGGACTTTTACACGCGCGACAGCTATCGACACGCCGTTGAACAGATCGCGAAAAATAGCAAGAAATCTGAATTTGAAATTGCCAGGGGAGCGTTACAACTGGCTAGAAAATGTGCCTCAGAATTTCCGGCGGAGAAGAGGAAATCTCATGTTGGCTACTATCTAGTCGGTCCTGGTCTGAGACACCTTGAAACTCATTCGCATTTGAAGCCATCTCTCTCCTACGCACTGAAACGATTTTTTCAAAAGCACTCGGGAAAGATTTATACGCTGGTCGCATTACTTCTCGCACTCTGCGTCGGAGCTGGCCTTACGCTTAAAGCGTTTGAAGCTGGCCTTGGATTAAAATCATTAATAGCGATAGCAATATTATCCATCCTGGCAGCAAGTCACTTTGCCCTTGCAATTGCTAACTGGCTGGCTACACTACTGATGAAGCCGGATCCTCTTCCGAAAATGGATTTCTCGACAGGCATCCCAATTGAATTCAGGACATTGGTTGCAGTGCCGACAATGATTGAGAATAAAGACCAGATCCAAAAGATCATCGACGACCTCGAAGTGCGCTTCCTATCCAATCGGGATTCAAATCTCTTTTTCTCCCTCCTTACGGATTACAAAGATGCAGCCGAAGAAACAATGCCAGGCGATGAAGATCTGCTGCACCTTGTAACCCATGGCATTGAGGGCTTGAACAAAAAATACGGAAGGATAAAAAACGATACCTTCTTCTTGTTTCATAGACCCCGAAAATGGAATCCGAAGGAGAAAGTATGGATGGGATATGAACGTAAGAGAGGAAAATTGGGAGAGTTGAACCGGTTGCTTCGCGGGAAGGATGAATCAAACTTCTCCGTGATCGTTGGCGAACCGGCTCTTTTCCGAACGGTGAAATATGTTATCACACTTGACGCCGACACTCAATTACCAAGGGAATCGGCTCAGAAGCTTTCGGGCCTTATGGCTCATCCGCTTAACCACCCCGTTGTTGATTCGAAGAGAAAAATTGTTAGAGAGGGATACGGAATCATTCAGCCAAGAATTGCAATTAGTCTTCATGGCGCAACTATCTCGCAGTATATGCGGATGCATGAGAACGACTCCGGCATCGACCCCTACACAAGAGTAACGTCAGACGTTTATCAGGATGTTTTTCACGAAGGATCTTTTATAGGGAAGGGAATCTATGATGTCGATGCTTTTGAACGGACTTTGAACAATCGATTTCCAGAAAACCGGATACTAAGTCACGACTTGCTTGAAGGTTCGTACGTTAGATGCGGTTTTGCAAGTGACATTCAATTCTATGAGGAATATCCATCACGCTATAGTGCTGATATAGCCAGACGGCATCGTTGGGTGCGCGGCGACTGGCAGATAGGCAGTTGGTTCCTTCCATTCATACCGGAAGCAGACCGAAGGCTTCACAGCAATCCAATTTCAACTTTATCACGCTGGAAGATCTTTGACAACCTTCGACGCAGCCTCGTTCCCATTGCCATGTTTATACTACTGGCTCTTTCATTTACAGTGCTCCCCCACGGATGGCTATGGACACTAACCATACTTGGTATGATCCTGCTACCATCGCTTTTCGTTTCAGGATGGAGTGCAACACAAAAACCACCCGAAGTAAGCAAGTCTCAACATCTTAATAATGCGGTCGAGCTAACATACAGAAACGTAACGCAGGCACTATTTTCATTTGCGTGCCTTCCTTATGAAGCCTATGTCAACATTGATGCTATAGCCAGGACGTTATGGCGCATGTACATCACCCGAAAAAGGCTACTCGAGTGGAATCCGTCCAGCCAGGTCAAAGAAACCAAAGAGACCCTTTTAGACACTTACGCAACGATGTGGTTTGCGCCATTCTCTGTGTTGTTGCTGGCAGCCTATTGCCTGATCGATCGGCCGCAGATGCTGGCGTTAGCACTGCCTGTGTTTGTCCTCTGGACTATTGCACCTGCATGGGTATATTGGCTCAGCCGGCCTACTAGTCCGTTGAAGGTCAAGGTATCCCAGGAGCAGAGAACTTATCTGAGAGAACTTGCCCGAAAGACCTGGGCATTTTTCGAAGATCTCGTTGGAGCGGAAGACAACTGGCTGCCGCCAGACAATCTGCAACAATATCCTATCGCTGTGGTAGCCCACAGAACGTCTCCTACCAACATCGGCTTGTCTTTACTGGCAAACCTCACAGCATACGATTTTGGGTTTATCACAACGGGTAGACTACTGCAAAGATCCGGGTTCACATTGGGCACGATGGAAAAACTTGAGCGCCACCAGGGACACTTCTACAACTGGTACGACACCACAACACTCAGAATTTTGAATCCGAAATACGTGTCAACCGTCGACAGTGGAAATCTGGCAGGGCACCTTCTAACTTTACGACAAGGGCTCGTTTCATTGGCGCAAGAACAAATTTTTTCGTCAAGGCTAATTGATGGCCTGCATGATACGTTAAGAATTGTGCTTAAGGCCGATCGTAAAAAGCATCCCGACATCCAGAATTTTGCCACATGGTTTGTGGCAGGCAGTATTGAATCTCTACGTGATCTAAAAGAACTCCGATCGTTCTTAAAAGAGACGTTGGAAAGATGGTCACAGATCTTATCAACCCTGGAAACTGATCCAATAACAGAAACGTTTCGTTGGGGCTCTTGCCTCCAACAACAAGTCATTTCCATCCTGGAGGAGTTAGAATATCTTGTTCCGTGGCTGGACCTTTCGCCGGCGCCGGAAAAGCTGAAAGGTATAGAAACACGGATTTCCGAAATTCCAACCCTTGCACAGCTTACCGCAATTGACAGGTCGATCGCTCAGCAACGTGACAGCTTAGCCGGTGATTCATTTTCCGATAATGAAAGTAACTGGATAACGTCACTCGAGAACGCGTTAGAGACCGCCGCCACACGTGCCCGTGAACGTATGACGCTGATCCAGGAATTGGCAGAACAATGCTTTGAATTTGCTGACATGGAATACGCTTTCCTGTATGACAAAGCACAGCATTTACTTTCGATTGGATTTAATGTCGAAGCCAATCATCGTGACGCCAGTTTTTACGACTTGCTGGCATCGGAAGCACGATTAAGCACTTTTGTTGCCATTGCACAAGGTAAGCTACCGCAGGAGAGTTGGTTCGCTTTGGGAAGAAGATTAACAAATGCCGAAAATATTCCTGTCCTCCTTTCATGGAGTGGATCAATGTTCGAATATTTGATGCCGTTGCTTGTCATGCCTACATATGAAAATACCTTGCTTGACGAAACGTATAAGGGTACCGTTAAAAAGCAAATAGAGTATGGTCATCAGCAAGGTGTACCGTGGGGCATCTCGGAATCATGCTACAATATCGTTGACACCCATCTCACCTATCAGTACCGCGCTTTTGGAATTCCGGGCCTTGGATTTAAACGGGGGCTGGGGCTTGACCTCGTGGTGGCGCCGTATGCGACTGTACTTGCGCTTATGGTAGACCTTCCTGCTTCTTATACGAACCTCGAGAAGTTGATTGCTGAAGGGTTCGAAGGAAAGTATGGATTCTACGAGGCGATTGATTATACACCGACGCGGTTACCACGCGGGCATACTCGTGTCGTGATTCAATCTTTCATGGCGCACCATCAAGGCATGAGCCTGCTTGCCATTTCGAGTTTATTGCTAGATAAACCAATGCAAAAGAGATTTGAAACGGATGTCCAGTTTCAGACCGCATTATTGTTACTGCAGGAACAGGTTCCAAAAACTACTGGATATTATACCGCATCAACTGAAATGGAAGATATCACGCCGGTATCATCCCATGCACAGATCAGAGTTATTCATACTCCAGATACGCCAACGCCGGAAGTACAGCTTCTTTCAAACGGAAGGTACCATGTGATGTTGACGAACGCGGGAGCTGGTTATAGTCGTTGGAAGGAATCCGCGGTCACCAGGTGGCGTGAGGATACTACATCTGATCCGTGGGGAAGTTTTTGTTATATCCGAGACCTGGACTCAAAGCTATTCTGGTCGAACACCCATCAACCGACTCTTAAAGAGCCAGAATCTTATACTGCAGTGTTCTCACAAGGTCGCGTAGAGTTCCGTCGGCAGGATGAACAAATTGAATCATACACCGAGGTAATTGTTTCTCCCGAAGATGATATCGAAATAAGACGAATTCATCTTACTAATCGGTCCAAACGAAAAAGGAACCTTGAACTCACCAGTTATTCTGAGGTGGTAATGGCTCATCCGATGGCTGACTCATTACATCCGGCGTTTAGCAACCTGTTTGTTCAGACCGAGATCCTTACAGGTCACCACGCGATCCTTTGCACAAGGCGACCCAGGTCAAAAGAAGAAGTGCCCCCGTGGATGTTTCACATGATGAAGGTTCGCAGCAAAGGAGAACGAGCCATCTCCTATGAAACTGATCGATATAAATTCATTGGTCGCGGCAGAGACCAGGTTCACCCTGCGGTAATGTACAGCAGCAAACCGCTTTCAGGTTCCGAGGGCCCTGTGTTGGATCCAATCGCTTCAGTTCAGTATAGGATCACCGTTGATGAAGGTGAAACGGCCATAGTGGACCTTATTACTGGAGTCGGCGTAACCCGTGACGAATCACAGTATCTCATCGAAAAGTATCAGGATCGTCACATGCGTGACAGGGCCTTTGAACTTTCTTGGACGCATAGCCAGGTCGTGCTAAGGCAGATCAATGCTTCTGAAGAGGATGCGGAAATATATGCTCGCCTTGCGAGTTCAGTGATATACACAAATCCCTCACTGCGTGCGAACGCTCCAATTCTGATCAAGAATCAACGCGGGCAGTCAGCTCTTTGGAGCTATTCAATATCCGGCGACCTGCCGATTGTTTTGCTGGAAGTGTCGGATAATGCAAATATCTCCCTCGTAAAACAAATGATTCAGGCGCAGGCCTATTGGCATCTTAAAGGTCTTGCTGTAGATCTTGTTATCCTGAATGAAGATCCAAGCGGTTACCGACAAGTGCTGCAAGAGCAGATTCAGGGCTTGATCGCCGCTGGTATCGGTACAACTGCCGGCGACAAGCAAGGAAGAATATTCGTAAGACCAGTTGATCAGGTTTCTGCAGAAGACCTGATCTTGCTCAAGGCTGTAGCGAGAGTCATAATAACTGACAGCCGCGGAACCCTCGAGGATCAAATCAACCGCCGTATTTCTACCAAGGTGGTTATCCCTTATGTTGTACCGACGCAAGCTCATTCACATATCTCGGGTGGAATTGCTCCCGCGGAGAATCTTCAATTCTATAACGGTATGGGAGGATTTTCCGAAGACGGACATGAATACGTGATCAACTGTCTCAATGAGAAGCCCACGCCATTGCCGTGGACAAATGTCATTGCAAACAAAAATTTCGGAACTCTAGTAACAGAGAGCGGGATCTGTTACACGTGGGCAGAGAATGCTTACGGTTTTCGGTTGACGCCCTGGAACAATGATCCAGTTACTGATCGTACTGGTGAGGCGTATTTTATCCGTGACGAGATCAGTGGACAGTATTGGTCGGCCATGCCGAATCCCGGAAGGAGCATGATACCGTATGTAACGCGACATGGTTTCGGCTATACTCTTTTTCAGCACATTCACGATGGAATCCAGGTAGAAGTTACTGTATTCGTTGATGTTGACTCACCTATCAAGTTTGTTGTCTTTAAAATCAATAACACTTCGGGACGGTCACGAAAACTATCGGTAACCGGGTACGCGGAATGGGCGCTCGCCGACATTCGATCAAAATCGGCCATGCATATTGTGACTGAGCTGAATTCTTCAACGGGTGGGATAATCGCAAAGAATTCCTATAACACCGATTTCCCTAATCGCGTGGCCTTCTTCGATGTCGACGATCCGCAGTATGAATTTACATGCGATCGTGCCGAATTCATCGGAAGAAATGGAACGCTGCAACATCCGGATGCGATGAAACGCGCCAAATTATCTGGCAAGTCCGGGGCAGGATTTGATCCCTGCACTGCTGTCCGCATACCATTCGAGGTCAACCATGGGACTACACGGGAAGTGGTTTTCAGGATGGGCGCCGGTAAAGACAGGTACGAGGCTGAAGATGTGATACGACATTTCCGAGGAGGCAAAGCTGCAGTAAGATCACTTGAGAAGGTGAAGAGCTTTTGGCAAGAAAAGCTCGGCAGGCTGCAGATAGATACACCCGACAATGCATTGAATACTCTAACGAATGGTTGGCTGCTTTATCAGGTCATTTCATGTCGGGTTTGGGGACGGACAGGATTTTATCAATCGGGCGGTGCATTTGGTTTTCGTGACCAGCTGCAGGACGTACTTGCTCTTCTCCATGCGGATTCAGGAATGGCGCGCGAGCAGATCTTGCTTGCTGCATCGCGTCAGTTCAAAGAGGGAGACGTACAACATTGGTGGCATCCGCCAAGCGGTCGTGGCGTGAGAACTTTGTGCTCTGACGATTATGCATGGCTGCCGTATGTTACTTGTCGCTACGTGGCAACTACAGGTGATAAAGACATACTGAACGAAGTAGTTCCTTTCATCGAAGGACGCCAATTGAACGCGATGGAGGAATCTTATTATGATTTGCCCTTCACTTCAGAGAAAAAAGCAAGCCTATACATCCACTGCAAACAATCTATTCAACACGCGCTACGGTTCGGTAAGCATGGCCTGCCGTTGATAGGGTCAGGTGATTGGAATGACGGAATGAATATGGTTGGAATTCATGGTAAGGGCGAGAGTGTTTGGTTGGCATTTTTCCTCTATGATGTGCTGATGCGCTTTATCCCCATTGCCAATCATTGCGCAGATGGAGAATTTGCCGAGGTGTGTAAGCAAACGGCGTTAACGTTACGGAAAAATATCGAGAAGAATGCTTGGGATGGAAATTGGTATCGCAGAGCATACTTCGATGATGGAACACCGCTCGGTTCTTCTACTAATACCGAATGTAAGATCGACTCTATTTCACAAAGTTGGTCTATTCTTTCTGAAGCGGCACCGCCTGAGAGAACAACTAAAGCAATGAAGGCTGTTGAGACGTACTTAATCAACAAGACCAAAGGATTGTTGCAACTCCTGGAGCCACCGTTCAATACTAGTGATATGGATCCGGGGTATATCAAGGGTTATGTGCCTGGCGTCCGAGAAAACGGCGGGCAATACACGCACGCTGCTATTTGGATGGTCATGGCCTTTGCCAAGATTGGTGATCGCGCTCGTACTACTGAGTTGCTTAGCATGATCAACCCCATTAATCACGGTTCTTCGGCGGAGGGGATTTCTGTATACAAAGTCGAGCCCTATGTAATGGCAGCTGATGTCTATGGTGTTCATCCACATACCGGCAGAGGCGGATGGACGTGGTACACTGGATCCGCGGGTTGGATGTATCAACTTATCATCGATTCGTTCATCGGTCTCAAGCGTCAGGGAAATATGTTGTGGTTCGAACCATCTATTCCGGAAGGCTGGAACTCACTGCGCGTGAAATACACGTACCTTAATACGATTTATGAGATCGAGATCATCCAAAGTTCTTCATTCGCTGGTGATGTTGCTATTACGGTAGATGGCACTGATCAAGACGGCAAAATCATAGTGTTGAATGATGACAACCAAACTCATTCTGTAACAGTTAAGTGGAATGCCGATATTCAAAAGACAGATACTAAAAAATTGAATATCAAGCAGGCTGGAACATGATCGATAGCATCATTTTCTTTTCAGCCGCTCCTCCCAGTCGTCGGCCTGCTTTTTGCGATTAATACTTCCGTCGCTCAGACTTTTTTTGAGCGTCTCATTCATTTGGCCTTTAGAGGTGAGATGAAAGAATCCGCACTCGTCACAGCGGTACACGGAGACTGGGCCATTTCCTTCCCGGTAGTCAAATCTAGTTCTGGCGGCAACCAGCGCTTCGACCGCATCCTCCTGCGTTTGAAAAATTCGTTTACCCGAATTGCATTTATTCATCACGTTGTTAATTCAATACATCCTCTTTTTCAACCGATCGCAGCGAATTTTGGTTTTTTAGATCGGCTATTTTTGAAACCAGCATATCAAAATAGATATCTCCTGTTAAATTTGCAGCCTAATTTTATCGTAGCAATGAAAACAGCAGAAATACACACAAAAAAGGGCGTATTGAAGATTCGGTTCTTTGAAGAAGACGCACCCAATACCGTGAAAAACTTTGTCGATCTCGCTGAAAAGGGATTTTATAACGGATTGATCTTTCACCGCGTGATCCCAAATTTTATGATTCAAGGAGGATGTCCAAACGGCATCG
>DATHIE010000213.1:0-2171 GCA_035316905.1 Chryseolinea sp.
CAGGGACCTTGAGCAAGGAAGTCCGGACCTTCCGCAAGGTGACAACTACCTTTCTAGGCCAAACCCTTGACCTTTTCACGACCTTAATCAATTCAAATCGATCTTAAATTCATGCCTGCTTTAAAACAGAAATGGGATGGCTATTCACAAAACATAGCTATGAATAAGGCTGGATCAGAGTTACCACCAGTATCCTTTCAGATCGGAATGGTTAATGGAAATTCCTTATGCATTTAACTAACGATTTTAAATGTGATTTCAGGTCGGTCAGAGATAAGGCAAGCAGCGATCACTGATTTCAATCGAAGGCCATAGAGATACCCTCGCGACACCTGACTTTTTGGTGTCAGCAAGATGTACAAATGCTAGCGCATTAGAAGGGGAAGAAGCCCTCGGAACTCGGTCTTCCTGCGGAAACTAAAGCATTACTGTTATGACCAGAAGAAAACTAGCGAGTAGGGAAGAGTTACTTAAATATAAAGTAGGCGTGCGCTTCGATGAGAAAACGTACAACAAATTAAAAACGTGGGTGGAGCAGACCAATGCATCTAGCGTGGGTGAGTTGGTAAGAAAAATCATTACAAAAGAGAAAGTGACATTCTACGTCCGGGACATTTCGATGGAGGATTCGACCGCGGAGTTGATCAGGATCAGAAAAGAAATTAATGCGATTGGAGTTAACATAAATCAATTGACCCAGGAATACCATAGCGCAAATTCTTTCGAGCAGAGGCTCTCCCCCGCATTAAAGATACATGAGCTATACCAGAAGGTGACCGACAAGGTGAATGAAGTTTGGAAGGAGGTAAACGAAATGTCGAGGAAATGGTCTGCAAGGTAAGGAGCGGGAAAAACATCCGGGGCGCACTTAACTATAATGAGAACAAAGTCAAGGAAGGTGCGGCAGAATGCATTGGAGCTACAAATTTTGTAGGACAGGCTCAACACCTAAGGTTCTTCGACAAACTCGCAAGGTTCGAACATTTGATCGAAAGGAACGCACGAGCTAAGACCAACACCGTTCACATCTCGCTCAATTTTGATGTAGGTGAAAAACTGAATCAAAACAAGCTAAATGCAATTGCAGGGACCTACATGGATAAGATTGGTTTTGGCGATCAACCTTATCTGGTATACGTGCATCGCGATGCAGCTCATCCTCATTTGCATATCGTAACCACCAACATCCAGGAAAATGGAAAGCGGATTTCAATTCATAACCTCGGCAAGAACCAATCGGAGGTGGCAAGAAAGGAAATAGAAGAAAAGTTCGGCCTTGTGAAAGCCGGATCGAAACAGAACCAAGCATTTGATAGGTCTCTCAATAAAGCAGTATATGGAAAATCCGAAACGAAACGAACGATTAATAACATTGTGGGCGAGGTGATGAGACGCTATAGGTTTGCTTCGCTGGCAGAGTTCAATGCGGTACTTCGCCAGTACAATGTGATGGCAGACCGTGGTAAGGAGGGAATGACTATGTTCAACAAGAATGGCTTGATGTATACAATGCTGGACTCCAGGGGAAACAAAATTGGTGTACCGATTAAGGCCAGTGCACTTTACTTAAAACCAACGTTGAAAAACTTAAGTGGTCAGTTCGACCTTGGCGATCTGCTGAAGCAGACTCAGAAGGAGCGACTAACTAAAATTATTGATTCCTTCTTTCATGCCACTGAGCGGCATACGCGCGTGAACTTCTGCGACTACATGAATTTTTATGGTGTCAATGCTATGTTCCGCGAAAACAAAGATGGGAAAGTTTACGGCCTGACTTTTATTGACAACAAGAAAGGTGCAGTCTTTAATGGAAGCGATCTCGGAAAAGAATACAGTGGCCAGGCCTTGATAAAACGATTTGACAATTGGACTGCTGGTGAAAAGGAAAGACAACAACGGGTTGACCAAGGACTTGAATGCCCGCAATTCGAAAAGTACGATCATTCACAGGGTAACTGGATACAGGGCATAACTCAGGAGTTTTTGGATTTGATGAAGGTGGAGAGGTATTATTCGGAGCCAATGAATGTGCACTTCAATAGAAAGAGAAGAAAGAGAAGAGCCCCATCACGATAGAACTGCCTACCTCCTCTAAATAGTGATAACTGAAATATTTATTAATTTTCTTTGCTATTATGGGTAAGTTCGATGCTTTTGGCTATAAGATTTTG
>DATHIE010000214.1:0-2695 GCA_035316905.1 Chryseolinea sp.
TTCCCATTGCAGAAATGCAATTGTAGAGGAAGGCCGACGATCATCAAATCCGTAGGTTAGCCACTCGGTGTATGGCGCATCCGTTGGTGTTGTTTCGACGCGTAAGGCATCATCCTTGGAATCGTAAAAATAACTTCCCCAGTTCGTGGAGTTCTTTGAAAAGATCCAGCGCCATGGTCCTTCTTTTTCAACGTCTAGAAACAACCCGTACGATCCGGCCTTCAAATCCTGTCCATTGACCTTAACGTCGTGTGAAAAAGTTATCACTGTGTTTTGATTAGCTCCCGCACGCCATGGTGCTGCCTTTGATGTTCCGTAACCCTGATCAATAAATCCATAGTGGACGAGTTCTCCCCAAATGTGTCCTTTTCGATCTTGCCCATTTGGCCCGTGTACGTCGGGACTGCTATAGGTAATATTCACGGTTGCTAACCCGATTCCCTGGGTTACGGTGGATTTTTGATTGTCGCCATCTGGCGGTAATGTAAGCTGTGCTGTGGCGCTGCCAGCCACGAACAAAAGTGTTATTAGTAAGAGCTTTTTCATGTTAGTAATTGGTAGAGTGACCCAAAGTTAAGGGAATGTGTCACAATGAATGTCACCCTTGTGTCGGGATTTATAGGGCGTTCTTTTTCGGATTTTTAGCGGGCACCAGAACATGAAGTGCGGCTGGGACAAGTTCAATGTAGAAGGTATCATTTAGTCCACATGGTTCGCCATCGACATGATAATCAATTGGTTTTGTGGTTCTGATTTTTAATGATGGTGCTTCCATGAATTCGCAGAACGAAGACTTGGCGAGCCGTCCGGAAAAAAAGGAATAAAGAAAATCCAGCCTGAAGAGTGGAACTCTTTTGACGACATTTATGTGGAGGAGGCCATCGCATACGGAGGCGGCAGGAGCGATCCGGGCGTTGTTTCCATATTGCGATGAGTTGGCGATGGCGATAATAAATGCATCGCGCTTGATCGATTTTCCATTCATGACAATTTCTGTTTCAAATTCCTTGAACTTCAGAAATTCCTGAACGGTTAGCATAACGTAGCCGATTAACCCTCTTGTGCTTTTAACTCCGAACAAGTTGGTTATGTGTCCATCGAATCCGATACCTGATACATTAAGCGATAATTTTCCATTGACCCGGAATACGTCTATTGGCAATGTCTTACTATCAAAGATCTGATCGACTGCATCCGTTATCTTTAATGGTATGCCCAGATGACGAGCCAATCCGTTCCCGGAGCCTCTCGGGACAATACCCATCGGTATACCGCTTTGAATGAGTCCACGTGCTACTTCATTGATCGTTCCATCACCGCCAACTGCAATAACCTGACTAAAGCCATTAAGGTGAGCCTCTTTTGCAAGGTCGATCGCATGACCCTTGCGTTGTGTAAACTCTATTGAGCAGGTGGCGTTGTTCTTTTGGCAGGCGCTTTTAATAGTGCGCTCGAGGTCCGACGCATAGCCAATGCCCGCATATTTGTTCACAACAAATAATATTTTCTTTTCTGCTGTATCCACGAGTGCCTGATCAAGTTAAGAGTTAAACCGCAGTCATTGATCCTCAAATTTAATGGATCCTAGGATAGCTGACGTGAAGGTTGTTTGATTTCTCTGGTGAGCAGAGTGATATTAAGGCGAGAGCTACTTTTTGATTTTTTCCTGAATATACTTTACAGCCTGTCCAAATGTTTGCATTTTTTCGGCATCATCATCTGGAATACGTATATCAAAGGTCTGTTCAAACTCCATGACGATTTCAGCGTAGTCGAGCGAATCAATCCCTAGGTCTTTAACGAAATTGGCGTCTTGAGTTATTTCAGATTCTGCAATGCCGAGTTTTTCAGTCAATATCTTGGTGACTTTCTGGGGTATATCTTGCATAGCCGGATAAACTGTTTGGCAAATGTATTAAATCTGGATTTGCTTAACAAGTTGAATACAGCACTTGTTGAGAAGTATCTAAGAACTCGATTGTAATCTCTTAGAACCTCATAAAAAACTCAGTACCCTTTCCAACGGTTGACTTAACTGTCAGCGTGCCCTGATGTTGGCGCATGATCTGACGTGACAAGCTTAGTCCAATACCGGATCCTAACTTTTTCGTCGTAAAGAATGGTATAAATATTTTTTCCATTGCCTCCGGATCGATCCCGGTTCCGTTGTCTTTAACAGAGATTACCGGTCTGGACTTATCATTCACAGAAGCTTTGATCTCAATAACCTTGGTGTCCTGCTCGTCAAACGCCTGAATAGCGTTTCGTAAGAGATTAATCAATACCTGCTCCACCATGTTCTTATCTGCCATAATAGTAAGGTCCTCAGGGTAAACAGAGATAGTCAGTTGGATACTCCGGTCTGTGAGGTCTCTCTTATGTAAGATGCTTAATTCTTCCAATAATGTTCGCACGTTGATCTGTACTGGTTTCGGTCGCGGAATGCTCGTGAGACTTCTGAACTCCCTGACAAAATGGATAAGGCCATCGCTTCGTTTACTTATTGTCTGAAGTGAAAGGTGAATATCATTGAGCTGGTCCCTTGACAACGGTTCATCATGTGCTTCATTAACATAAGGCTTTAATTCTTCTTCAATAATTCCCGCAAGTGACGAGATTGGTGTTACCGAATTCATGATTTCGTGCGTAAGCACACGTACGAGGTTTTGCCACGCCTCCATTTCTTTTTCTTCCA
>DATHIE010000215.1:0-6671 GCA_035316905.1 Chryseolinea sp.
AGATGCTTTGGTCAGGAAAGACTTGGACAGCATCGACTGGGGGAAATTATAAGTGACGGTGATTTCCCTCAGCTTCACAAAGCTTTGATCATAGTAATGATTCAGGTAGGCGTTGCTGGTGTTGATGTTCCAGGAAATGTAATTGACCGGTGTTGTATTGGGCGCGTAAACACGGTTGTCGCTCAAGATATTTCCTTCCTCGTCATACGTTGCACTGCCTTCCACAACGACCACGCCATCCGCGATGTACGTCGCAAGTCCAGCGTTTGCATCGTCTCTGAATTGGTTTACTGTACCTGGATGCGTGCCGCCCCACCACATTTTCTGATTTGTTGTAGAGTACATTACGCCACCAACCCGTCCATCAAAGGAGAAACCCAAACTAAAGTTCTGATAAGTAAGGGTATTCTGAACTCCGAAAATGAAGTCGGGATCGGTATTCCCTAGCTTGCGTGTATAAGGATCATTTTCTGGAAAGCCATCATCCCGCAACACAAGTCTGCCTCCAGGAGTGTGCATGTAACTGAATCCGTAAATCTGATCCCAGCGTGTACCCACAGGGACATTTTCGAGCTTGTCGGAACCATCGTAAACGGATTCAAGATACTTATGGAATTTACTCCAGTTAACAACGATATCCCAGGAAAATAAATTAGTCTTAATAGGTGAAGCGGTCAACGTGATCTCTATTCCTTTCCGGCTAAACTCCGCACTATTGAGGAGCCGCGCATCATACCCGGAACTTACGGACATGGGTTGCCGTCTTATGATATCATAATCGCGGATCGTATATGCCGCTACATCGATACCCAATCTTCCACCGAAGAATCTCGCATCGAGTCCGGCTTCAAAGGTGTCGGAAGATTCCGGTTTGAGATCTGGATCGATCAATGTCGAAGGGAATGCCAATGAGGGATTGTTATTCCAGGTTGTTCCGGCGTTATAAGCTGGTATATGTTGATATGGATAGCCCTTTCCTAATTGATCATCTAGGGCTGTGATTTTTCCATCTGTAACGCGTGACCACGACGCACGCACTTTCAAGAACGAAACTTGCAAGTTCTCCAAGTCAACAAAATCGGAAATAACTCCTGACAAGGATACGGACGGGTAGAAGAAGTTGTTATTCTTAACCGGTAGGGTTGAAACCCAGTCTTTGCGCGCAGTGAATCCAAGGAAGATGCTGTTCCATAATTCCAGGTCCAACGTAGCATAAATGCTGTTGACCTTTTCCTCTTGTTTACTGTCCCTTAAATTTAATGGATCAAATCTGTCGACCCCTTGCAAAGGGTTTTGTGTATTGGTGATGTTATAGAATTCCGGTATTACCAATCCATCGGTCTTAACAAAAGAGCTCTGGAATTGTCTCCACCGGTTTGCGCCACCAGCACTTGCCCGCAGCGTTATAACATCTGACAGTTTCTTATTGTATGTCAAAATAAAATCAGTGTTCAGATTCAGAGAGTTCTCCGCAAGCTGTCCATAATTTCCGTTTGATATGTAATCGTAAGCAACATAACTCTTAGGTTCTTTGTAAGTTCTATTCAGACTGTATTGATTCATACCGGTTCGAAGAGAAACATCAAACCCTGGAAGTATCGTATAGTCAAGTTTGACTTGTCCAAAGACATTATCTCTGTAGTAACCGCGCAGATACTCGTAGGCCTGGAAGTAAGGATTGTTGTACCACGATTGATTGTAATGGCGCTGTTGGAATGCCTCTTTTCCGGGCACCCAATAATTTCTCAGATCATTTACGTCCACATCCGGTCCTGTCCACAGAATGAGATTGTAAAGGTAGTTGGTCGGGCCGTACCCTCTTTCCGGAAAATTGTCCGTGTATTGACGATTATACGTTAGCGAAGCATCCACATTCAAATTCTTGGCTAGCTTATACCCACCTGCAACACTGAATGAAGTATTATTCAGTTGGGTGTTAGGTACAATTCCTTTCTGATATGTATTCGAAACCGAGATCCTGAAATTACTAATGTCATTACCGCCGCTAACGCTGATGTTATTTGTGGAGATTACACCTGTCTGGAAGAAATCCTCAACGTTATTTTTTCCGCTGGAAAGGAAGGGAGTTGGAATAAGTTCACCGGTATCTGGATCACGTGGACTATTAAACTGCGTTGTCTCCCAAAACCCGCTGGGTGTCGATGGGTCTCGTTGATCCAGCTTAGGTCCCCAGACCCAGCCGCCACCTTCTGTTGGGCCACCCGTGCCGTCCACGTAAGCATATTGACCATTGTTGCCATTGCCATAAGTGGTTTGCACCGTTGGTATCCGTATGAAACTCGGCTGGAACATCGTGCTTGAATTTACTTCTACTGTTGTCTTCATTTGATTTCCACGTTTAGTGGTAATCATAATGGCACCATTGCGCCCGATGGAACCATAAAGCGCAGAAGCAGTTGCACCTTTCAGGACACTATAACTTTCTATATCATCGGCATTGATCTTCCAGATATCATTGTCGACGCTTGGCACGCCATCAATAACTATCAACGGCGCAGCCCCACGCAGTCTGATCTCAGGACTCGTGAATAGATCCGTTTGATTCTTGATCTGAAGTCCAGCCACCTTTCCAGTCAGGGAGTTAATAACATTCGGTTCGCGTGCTTTGGTTGCTGATTCTCCTTTCACCGTCTGCACAGAATACCCCAATGACTTAATCTCCTTCTGAACCCCCAAAGCCGTAACGACAACTTCGGCAAGAGCTGTTACGTCTTGTTCCATTGTTATATCCAAAACAGTGCGGCCATTCACCGCAAGTTCCTGGGTCTTATAACCGATAAAACTGAAGATCAACACAGACGACTCAGAGGTGACTGCGAGTGTAAATTTGCCTTCCGCGTCTGTTGCGGTTCCATTGGAAGTCCCTTTTTCAAGGACACTCACGCCTGGCAACGGTGCGTCTGCGTCTTTGACGACACCCGACACCGTAATTTGTTGTGCAACACCATTAAAACCGCTAAGCAAGAATGCTATTACCAGAAGCACTGTTGCCGGTATTTTAAAGGTGAAGTTCACATTAAGTAGAGATTTCATCATAATATGCCTCCTTTTTTATTAATTGAACATTCATTCAATCTATTTCCAGGTAAATTAAATGAAGTTTTTTGAAATACAAATCAGTTTTATGTTACTTTAATGTTACAAGTTGTCCGCCTATGGGAAGAAAAAGTTTAAAGCCGATAAGGCAAAAAGCTATCATTAAGGCATTTTATAAAGTTGCGCGCAAGGAGGGTTTGGAAAATGCATCGATAGCTAAGGTAGCCTCAGTACTGGATGTTAATCCAAGTCTCGTTATTCATTATTTTAAAACTAAACAGGATCTCATTCATGGATTGATAGAGTATATCCTTGAACGCTATCGTCTCATTTATAATCCAGAGAACGGAACGTCAAATCCACAAGAAAGACTTGAAAAAGTTATTCGCAATCTGTTTTCCAGAAAATGGGATAAACTTTTTGACGATGGAGTCTTTTACAGCAGTTTCTCCCTGATTTTTAGGGATAAAACTTTGAAATCGCACTATAAAAATCTGCACGATCATCTGCGTCAAATGTTGACCGATACTTTAAAACAGGCAAAAGAAGATGATGTAATTCACGTCGCGGATGTAGAAAAGACAGCAGACCTGATCTTTATTTTTGTTGAAGGTGCGTACTATTATTTGAGCATGGTCTCCGAGAAAAATGAGTACGAGCGAAGAATTGACCATTATCAGCAGATGGTGTTATCAATGCTCAAATTCCATTCACCGGTTTTGGTTATAGAAAATGGCAAATAATCCGTAGGTATAAGGTATAAGGTATAAGGTATAAGGTATAAGGGTTATATGGCAAGTGGTTTAGGCATTCTTTATAAATTGTAAATATGGGATTTGGGATATTCGGGAAAACGCATAATGATTGACTGGCAGAATAACGGGCTGGAAGAATTAATTCTTAGTATTAACATTGAGTTACATAAATGACTGCAACACTTGTATACGTTCAGGTAAAACCAGAGTACGTGAAAGCATTTATCGATGCAACACGTGAGAATCACCTGAACTCTATCAAAGAAAACGACAACCTTCGATTCGACATTCTTCAGGATGCGAACGATCCTGGAAAATTTGTGCTGTATGAAGCGTATGAATCCGATCAAGCCGTTGTTGCGCATAAGGAGACAGCACACTACCTCAAGTGGCGGGATACTGTTGCTTCGTGGATGGCGAAACCGCGCGAAGGAGTAAAACATAAAATATTATTTCCCGAGGGAGCTAGTCAATAATGGGATCTTTTAACCTAGCGACAATTCCTCAGCTTCATTTTGGACCAGGGAAGATTTCAGTCCTTTCGTCTATCATTAAAACTTATGGACAAAAGGTTTTATTGGTCACAGGGTCCAATTCTTTTCTTTCATCTAAATATGGATCCGACCTAGATGAAGAATTGCGAACGAAAGGATTTGATTTTGTTCAATACAGCGTCTCGACGGAACCAACTCCATCGATCATTGATGAAGCTGTTAGAAAGTACGCACCTTTTCAATGCGATGTTGTTGTCGCAATTGGAGGCGGTAGTGTGTTGGACGCGGGCAAGGCAATATCAGCGATGTTACCGTTGAATGAACCCGTGAAGGATTATCTCGAAGGGGTTGGAACAACGCAAACTCACCCCGGTGTCAAAATTCCGTTCATCGCCGTCCCCACTACGTCAGGAACGGGCAGTGAGGCAACGAAGAATGCTGTTCTTTCAGAGTTGGGAGAAAACGGATATAAGAAGTCACTTCGTCATAACAATTTTGTACCGGATGTGGCAATCCTGGATCCAGCACTGACGCTGAGCTGTCCCCAATCGATAACTGCGTCAAGTGGTATGGATGCATTTACGCAACTTCTTGAATCATACCTTTCCACCGCGTCAAATATCATAACGGATGCGCTGGCTGTCGAAGGGCTCGGCCGGGTTTCTAAGTCATTGCGCAAAGCGTATGCAGATGGGTCAGACATCGAAGCGCGCACAGACATGTCACTTGCATCATATCTTTCAGGAAATACTTTGGCTAACGCCGGACTTGGGCTCGTACACGGTTTTGCGTCGTCAATCGGTGGATTCTTCGAAATTCCGCACGGCGTGATCTGCAGCTCGCTGATGCCCGCCTGCAACAGACTTACGGTAAAAAAATTGAGGCAGACCCGTTCCAATGATATCGCACTGTTTAAGTACGTGAATGCCGGCAAGATCTTTTCTGAGGAGACAAACAAGCCTGACGACTTTTACATCGATAACCTTCTCAACCTGATAGATGAATGGACACAGAGTATGAATATTCCGCACTTACGAACCGGAGGTATTTCAGCAGACCACTTTGAAAAGATCGTCCACGCAACAGATAATAAGAACAATCCTGTTGCGCTAGGGAAAGATGAGATGATGGAAGTACTTGAGCTTGCGGTTTGACTTCGCGGCAACCCCCCGGCCCCCTTCAGGGAGAGATAGAAACACATCTATTTAGTCAACAATCCTTGAGTGTTGTCTTATTGATTGTTGATTGTTGATTGTTGATTGTTGATTGTTGATTGTTGATTGTTGATTGTTGATTGTTATTCGTTGCAACACAACCTGCGTTCAAAGTCCCCTTTAGGGGATTTAGGGGTTTAGTACGAAGCGATCCTTTACCTCCTTATACCCTATACCCTATACCTTATACCTTATTTCCTCAGTCCACCAATAAATTGGCCGTCGCTTCTTTACTCAGCATAACCTCAGTTTTCGAATCCATCAGTTGGATCTTCATCGATCCGTCGTAGTCTTCCACCTCTTTCACCTTTATCATTTCACCTAACTTTAGGCCTAGTTTTTTCAGATACTTGAGAAATGAATCAGAGTTTTTTCCTACACCTGTGATCCTGTAGGACGAGCCTGGTTTTGCCTCTGATAACAGGATGGACTTTAATACCGGCAGCTTGCCGTTCTTATCGGGGATGGGGTCACCGTGTGGGTCGAATTTTGGATAGTTGAGAAGTTGATCGAGACGTTCGATGAGCAGATCTGAATGAACGTGCTCCAACTGTTCAGCGATCTCATGCACTTCATCCCACGAAAGTTTCAGTTTTTCTACCATGAATGTTTCCCACAGTCGATGCTTTCGAATGATCTGCAGAGCAATCTTTTTCCCCTTATCTGTCGGCTTTACGCCTTTTGACTTTTCGTAGACCACCAGTTTCTGCTGCCCCAGCTTTTTAAACATGTCCGTTACTGAAGCAGCGTTGATCTGGAGATTTACCGCAATAGCGTTGGTCGAGACGGTCTCACCGGTGGATTCAAAGATCCTGTAGATGGCCTTCAGATAGTTTTCTTCCGTGAGGGTGTGCATGTTTTCGCAATTCCGCATTCAAAAATATTCAGAATTATCTATTTAAAAAATTAGGTAAGTCTAAATATTTAATTGTATTTACCTAATAATATAATTAAGTTTGTCCCATGAAAAGATCGCGCACCCTGGCTATTTTGCTCTCGTTCTCCCTGGGCATATTCGCGTGCGAGGAATTGATTCCTTCGGCCCCGGCAGACGACTCTTTGCTTGATGGCCCCGTAGAGGGACTTTCAGATGAAGAAAACCGCCGGTTCTTGCGAGGAGATATAGCCTTCAACGATGATATTTTTACGGC